>JBGOVF010000119.1:0-6849 GCA_041477975.1 Tepidiformaceae bacterium | reverse complement strand
GCCGAGCCGGCGACACATGCAGGAGGCAGCATGGATCCCAACGTCATTCTGAACCGACTCATCCGGCTCGCGAAGCTGGACACCACCGTCTTCGATGAAGTCCGCGACGACGCCGCCGAACTCATCCCGGCGCTCATCGTGGCGGGTGTGAGCGCCATGCTTTCGGGCCTCGGCGCCTGGTTGTGGTTCCAATTCAACATCGACGAGCCCAAGTTCGCCGGCGCGGACAACCCGTTCGTGAACACGTTCATCCTGGGCGGGCTGTTCATGGCGGCGATGTACGCCGTCTGGGTGCTCATCGCCTACGTCATCATCGTCCAAGTCTATAAGGCGACGGCGGACTTGCAATCGCTCTTCCGCACCATGGGCTACGCCGGGGCCGCAATGGCGCTTTCGGTGCTGATGTTCATCCCGTTCCTCTACCCGGTGTTCGCAATCGTCCCGTTGATGCTGCTCTTCGTCCTTAGCATCTACGCGGTGCAGTCAGCGTCGAACGCCGAGTCGACCCAGGTCGTGATGGCGAACCTGGCGGGCAGCGCGGTGTTCGTCTTGATCCTGAGCGTCGTCGCCTTCTCCAGCGACACGAAGCGGATCGGTGCGGGGCTCTTCGCCATCCTCTACAAGATCCCGTAATTCGGATCACCCCGCCTCCTTCGTGAGCCAGTCCTTCCACTGAAGGACTGGCTTTCGGGCGTCCGGCGCTTCGCCAACTGCCTCCAATCGCGTAGCCTAGCCCGAACCCATGGATCACCTCACCGCCGCTGCGCGCCGCAACGAGCGCCTCTACTACGCGTTTACGTTCCTGATGGACTTCGGGCTCTGGTTCGGCATCTGGATCAAATACCTGACGATCTCGCGCGGATTCGAACTGCGCTGGATCTTCCTGATGGACCTGCCGTTCTGGCTTATGGTCGCCACGCTCGAAGCTCCCTTCGGGGCGGTCGCCGACCGCTTCGGACACAGCCGCGTGCTCGCCCTCGGCGCGGGCGTCTTCTCGCTCACGATCCTCGGCTTCGGCTTCACGACCACCTACCTGTTGCTCTTCACGGACTACATGCTCTGGGCGGTCGCGATGGCCTGCCGCAGCGGCGCCGACCAGGCGATCGTCTATGACAGCCTGAAGGCGGCGGGCCAGGCGGGCCGGTTCGCGAAAGTCGTTGGGCGCGGATTCTCTATCGGGCTGACAGCGGGCCTGGCGGGCATCATCCTCGGCGGCGTCGTCGCCGCGGAGACCAGCCTGGCGTTCACGGTGAAAGTGAGCCTGGTTGGCCCACTCCTCGCGATGTTCGTCGCGCTGGCAATGATCGAGCCGAAGGCCGCGCACACGGAACGCCACTACCTGGAGGGGCTGAAGCAGGGATTCTCTTTCGCCTGGCACACGCCCCAGGTGCGCTACTCGGTCATGCTCGGTTCGCTGATGGCGACCGGGGGAATGGTGCCCGTGCTCTTGGCCCAGCCGTTCCTTATCCAGCACGACGTCGCCACGGGCCTGTTCGGCATCTACCAGGCCCCGCTGCGCATCGCATCGGTCGTGACGGCGCTGTTCGCGTACCGGATCGCGGCTCGGGCTGGCGCGCCGAAGGTCTTCGCCTCCGCGCTGCTCCTCACGGTGCTCACCTATATGGGGCTCGCGGCGTTCGACTCGCTCCCGGCGTTCTCGCTCTTCATGGTGCCCGCGCTGGTGCAGGGCATTGTGCGTCCGACCATGGACACCTACATCCACCACCACACGCCGAGCGAGCGGCGCGCGACGGTGCTGAGCGTGGCCTCGCTGGCGTTCAGTGTGCAGGTCGCGTTCCTCGAACCCGCCATCGGCTTCATCATCGACGGCATCAGCCTGCAAGCGGCGGCCGGCGTCACGGCACTCTTCTTCCTCATCGTCGCCCCGCCCGTCCTCTTCCTCTGGCGCCGCGCCTACCACGAATTCCCGCTGGTAGCGCCAGAAGCCGTTGGCGTAGCTGCTGCGGGATAGGACGCGAAATCAGAGTCGCGGGTAGGGATTCTGTCTGTGGCCGCTTATCCCATGCAACATCGCCACCGTTGCCCACGAGCGCATCGCCGCCCAATGACATGCCAGCCCTCTTGGCGGCCCTTGGCCTTCTTGGCGCCCTTGGCGGTGAAAGAACTGTCTAGCCCAGCGCCTCGCGCAGCGCCCCGCACGCCTCCGCTACGCCCTTCTTGCCGCCGTCGAGCATCGCACTGAGCTGCACGAAGACGTGCGGCATGTCCTGGTAGATGGTGAGCGTCGTCGGCACGCCCGCCGCCTTCAGCTTGGCCGCGAACATCTTCGAATCGTCCAGCAGCGGGTCCAGCGTCCCGACGATGAGACGCGCCGGCGGCACGCCCTTGAGGTCGGCGTTGAGCGGCGAGATGGCCGGCGAGTTCGGGTCGGCGCCGCCCGAGAGGTAGTGGGCCCAGAACCACTTCATGGCTTCGCGCGTGAGGATCTTGCCTTCGGCGTTGGCGAGGCCGGACTCGGTATCGATGCTCGTCTGGAAGGCCCCGTAGAGGAGGAGCTGGAGCTTCGCCTGCGGGCCGCCTTCGTCGCGCAGACGAATCACCGAAGCCGCGGTCAGGTTGCCGCCGGCCGAATCGCCGCCCACCGCGAACCGCGAGCCATCCGCGTTTAGATCGCTTGCGTGGGCGACGGACCAGCGAATCGCCGCCACGCAATCATCGAGCGGCGCCGGCGCGGGGTGTTCGGGCGCCAGCCGGTAGTGCACGCTGACGATGACGACGCCCGCGCCCTCCGCCAGCTCGGCGCAAAGCCGGGCATGGGTCGCCGGGCTGCCAATCACCCATCCGCCGCCGTGGAGGAAGACCAGCAGCGGGAACGGCCCCGCGCCCTTCGGCGTGAACACCTTCACCGGTAGCTCGCCGGCCGGCCCGGGGATGCTGCGGTCGGTGATGCTGCCGATCTCCGGCATCGGCTGGTTGAACGCCGCGAACGCCGTCTCCGCCCCCGCCCGCGCGACATCGGCCGGCAGCTCCCACATCTGCGGCGCACCCGCGGCCGCCGCCTGCGCGGCCATCATCTGGAGCAGTCCTTCTACCTGAGCGTCCACGAATCACCTCGCCGTCCTGGGTTGTGGGCGCGAGTCTACGGGGCGGGGTGGAGGGAGGGAACTGGAGGCGCGAGAGACCGATTCAGGACACCAGCCTAAGCGCCGTACAGACTTCGCTCAGCACGCGATCGAGTTCAAGGGTGGGGTGAACCTTCCTCGGCTCGTAGGCATTCCCGCGGGCATTGGGTCCGTAACAGTAGAGGCCGCAGCCGTTGAACCAAACGCTCGCCGTTCGCGCGAGGTTCTCGGTTCGGCGCAAGTCGTTGTCATCGACGACTCTGCAAGCAAGGAACAGATAACACTTGGGTAGTGTCAGCCGCAGCCAGTGAGCGAGATCGCTCGTGGCACCGCCGCCTTGCGCCTGCTGGCGAGCGACTTCGCCTTTGATGTCGATGTTCTTGAAGGCCGCCTCTTTGATTCGCTTCTCGAGATCGGCCGATCCGGGACGGCCAGTTGGGTTCTTCTGCCGGGTGTTGCGCGGGTGTTTGGGCGTACCGGTCGCCTTCGTCTCAACGGTCAGTTCCACCGGACCTGTAAGCGGATAGGCGATGTCAAGTTTGTGGTTAGCGAAGCTCAGTCCGGCGACGTTGGGACGGCTCGCGACTTCCTTGCCCGAGCACTGATGAAGCAGCGTCAGGAGGAAGTCGTTGAAGAAGTCGCCCTTGCCATTCTGGATGTCGCCCTGGTCCGCCACGCCGCTCGAGACATGGGCATCGAAGTCCCACATCGCATTGAGGAACATGTGCTGACTTTGGGAGAAGGACCCGGTCTCTTGAGCGACAAGAAGTGCGAGAGCCTCCGAGAACGGCGCCCTGGCCCGGTCGCTCACGGGCGCGGCCCTTTTGAGCGCGTGACGCGTCGCTTTTGAAGCGCTGCGCGAGCAACCCGGAGAGCGGCCAGCTCTTCGTCAGTCAACCCGAGAGGCCCGAGCACCAGTGGATCGACGATCCGGAGCGCGGCGGCGAGGTCGCCAGCCCTCAAGCATCCATCAATCTCGTCAACGTAGGACTCGATACCGCCTTCGAAGCTCGGGATCAGCAGTTGCTCAGCCTCGGTCGGTTCCAGCTTCAGGATTCCGCCTCCGTACGACCTGCCGACGATCTCCGCCGAAAGCAACGTCAGCGAATTGTAAAACGCGACGGCCAGTGCTCGAGCCGATCGCCCATCGCGCATCGCAACGTTATGAACCGTGTTCGTCGACAGCGCCCGCGCGTCGTTGCAGACCAGTCGCGGGTGGGCGTTGCTCATGTACGTGAGGAAGGCGTCGGGTATGCCGCCCTTGGGAAGCGGGACCGCCCACCAGGGCTTCCTGATCCGGCACTTGTATCGCAGTGGCAGCCCCAGCGCTTCGCCTTCCGCCAGCAAGCCCGCTACCGTCGCGAGCTGGTCGGAGTTGTGGCCATTCGTAACGAGCAGTTCCGTTCGCTTACCCTTGTCCGCCAACCGCCCGATATCCGCTCCAGCCAGGCGGGCACCGCGGAGATCAGAGGCCTTGCTGACAACCGTCCGAAACAATTCTGGGGCAAACCCGCGGGCGCCGATCTCTGTTCGATGCCTGATGAAGAACTCGTTGGCTCCGGTGACCGCGCCGATGTCAACGTCGGCGATGTCGCCGAGACGCACGACCGACTCGTGCTGAGCTAATCGTTCATATGCCCGTTGTCCTTCGGCAGGAAGCACACGGAGGAGTGCCATTTGTGGAGACGAGTGTCCGCGGCCCACTCCATCGACGTTGGCAATATCGAGGTCGTCTATGTTTCGGCACGTGAGAACGCCCATGCCGGCCGCCGGGCCTTGACCGTAGCCTTCCGCGAACAGGAGGACCACTTCCTCGAGCGCTCCAGGAAAGATCCGCTCCTCGAAGACGACCACCGTTACGTTCCTGAAAGCGGCCAGCAGGTAGTCCACGACGGGGCGAGCATATTGAGCGTGTAGAAATTCGGCGGGGAGCACCTGCCCAAGTCGCCCTCCAACCTCGAGAAACCGGCAGCCGTGCAGGATGAACGGCGCCCATAGCGAGGCCAGCCGACTAAGCTTGATCCCCATGCCGGCGGAAATGGCGTGGGCAGCGGATGAATTGGCATCCCAATCCTGGTAGCGGACATACGGCGGGTTCCCAAGGTTGGCTGTGAACCGCGGCAGCTCCATAGGGTCCAGTGCGAAGAAGTCAGAGTGGATCAGGGTGACGTCGTCGAGACCGCCGTCGATCCGGCAAGCTTCACTTGCGTCGTTGTCCACGCCGTACACGAGCCCGCAGACGCCTGACCGATCAGCGCCAAGGGACAAGAGTCGTTCCTTGGCGAGCGAGAGGAACACTCCGCCGCCGAAGCTCGGATCGAGAACGCGGTTCAGCGGCGAACGCACTCCCCACTCGACGAGTTTGGCGGCGAGAGGACGCGGTGTGTAGAAGGCCCCGATGCGCTTCCGTCGGGTCGCCTGGCTCATCAACTCGGTCAAACAGATCCGTCCGGGCAAAGAATGTTTGGGGAAGTGTAGTCCACGCCGGCGCGATCCGAAAGTATGTTCTACGCGCTCCCGCTCGCCGCCAGAACTGCACCACCGCCAACCCCCACACTCGCCTCCCCCGCTCGTTCACAATCGTCATCTCTAAATCAGCCCGGCGTGCCCCGTCCTCTTCGTAGACGCGCGCCACGCGGCCGACGATGTCGATGGGGCGGTTCGTCTGGTCGGGGCGGCGGTGGGCGGCGCGCACCTGGCGGATGAAGCCGGCGTCGCGTGCTCGTTGGGCGCACGGCCGGTTAGTAGGCGTCGCGGCGGTTGTCAATCCTCGTCACGAAAGCGCGGTCACGTTCGACGACGAGGACGATTCGCCACTCCCCGGCGCGAAGCCGCCACTCGCCAGTGCGACCCTGAAGCTTCTTTAGGTCGCCTCGGCCATCGCGACCGAAACTCCTCACGGTCACAACGACGCGAAGCGCCTGCCGATGGTCCTGCCCCGAGAGTTCAAGGAGGTCGTCGACTGCCGCCTCGCGCCAGAGGACGTCGTACTTCAACCGGAGCGGCGAACGCTATTCGAGCCGTCGAACAGCCGACGAATTGCTTCGTGCGCCTCGTCGAGAGCCTGCGCTTGTTCGGCACTTAGCGGTTCGTCATCGATTGGCGCCGCCTCCAGGATGCGCTCGAACTCCTCGGCCGTGATGGGCTCCAACTGATCGACGAGTTCCAACGCCTCTTCGAGGCGATCTTCAGCGACGAGTGCATCTATCCGCGCGTGCAATTCCGTGTTGCTCATGTCGACGATTCTACCGCACTCCAGAACTGCACCACTGCCAGGCCGCGCACACTCGCCTCTCCTCGCTCGTTCACGATCGTCATCTCCAAATCAGCCCTCCGCGCGCCACCCTCTTCGTACACGCGGGCTACGCGCCCGACGATGTCGATGGGGCGGTTCGTCTGGTCCGGGCGGCGGTGGGCCGCGCGCACCTGCCGGATGAAGCCGGCATCGCCCAGCCACTCGTCCACAGCGCGGTAAATGAGCCCCAGCTTGAACGGCCCGGGGATGATGGTGCCAGGCATGCCGGCGGCCTTCGCCGCTTCGGCATCGTAGAAGAAGGGCGGGAAGTTCCAGATGATCCCGCAGAAGCGGATGACCTGCAGGAGATTCGGCTGCACATGCAGCACGGGCAGCTCGTCGCCTTCGCGCACGGCCGCAGGGTCGACAGTCACGCCTGGCCGCCGTCGCGGGCATCGGCCGCCGAGTACTGGGTCAGCGTCCGCACGGCGCGCGCCACGACAGCGCCGCTGGCGTCGCTGTACTCGACCT
>JBGOVF010000211.1:0-5045 GCA_041477975.1 Tepidiformaceae bacterium | reverse complement strand
TCGCAATAACCCAAACCGACGACGGCTGCTTGCCGGGCAAAATCGAACTGGCAACCGGCGAGAAGGTGCAGTTCGAAATCACGAACGACGGCAAGAAGGACCGCGAGGTGGAGGGCATCGACGGCACAAAGCTCGAAGAGGTGCTCGTACCGTCGGGCAAAACGCGGACCGTCAACTTCACCGCTCCAGGTAGCCCGGCCACCCAGAAGGTGAAGTGTTACGTCCCCGGTGGGAACACCGTCCTCATCGAACTCAACGTTACCGCCGCAGCCAATTAGCCCGGCGCCAGCGACCAAACACTCAGGGGAGGCGAAGCCACGTCCAAAACCAGCGGGATCCTGCTCGTGCTCATGTGTGCCGGGGCGTTTGCAGCCCTCGCCGCTTGTGGCAGTGATGACAAGCCAAAGAACGAAGTCAAAGTCACCCTCACCAGCTTCCAGGTGACCTCAGACAAGACCTCCGTCCCCGCCGGCAAGACGAAGTTCAGGGCATCCAACATTCATCCGACGGACGTTCATGAACTCGCGGTGCTGAAGGTCAACGACGACGGCTCGTTCGCCAACCTGGGCGAAGTTGAAGATATTGACCCTGGCAAGGGCGGCGAAGTGACGATCGACCTGACGCCGGGGAAATACGTGCTCGCCTGCCTGATTGCGCCGGGAGAGGCGGGGAGCACAGAGGACCACTTCGCCAGAGGGATGCACATCGAGTTCACGGTGCAGTAGCCGCCCTCGGACGTTTCGCGCGTAGGCCCAGGCGCGCCCACGCTATGGCCGCGATGCGCGCGTTGGTCTTCGCAAACGGCGAGCCACCTTCCGCGGCACTGGCGGCGGAGTTCGTCGCCGGGGCAGACCTCGTCGTGGCTGCGGACGGCGGCGCTCAAGCCGCGCTCGCTCTCCGCATCCGGCCCACCGCCGTGGTCGGCGATCTCGACTCGCTGACCGAAGCTAGCCGGGCGGCGCTGCCCGGCGCCGTGTTCGTTCGCGACGATCATCCGGACTTCACCGACCTCCAGAAAGCGATCGAGCACTGCATCGCGGCCGGCGCGACCGAGATCGATATCCTCGGCGCCGCGGGCGGCCGATCGGACCACGCACTGGCCAACCTCTCGGTGCTGGTGCTCTACCGCGATCGGGCCAGGGTGCGGATAGTCGACGAGCTGTTCGTGATCGAAGCGGTCGCCGGCAGCGCAACGATCGATGCGCCGGCCGGAACCATCATCTCGCTGGTAGCGGTCGGTCCGTGCGAAGGCGTCACCACCACGGGCATGCGCTGGAACCTCACGGACCACCGGCTGACGTTCGGGCCCCGCGGAGTGCACAACGAAGTGGCCGTGCCGCCGGCGACCGTCTCGGTCCGTACAGGCGACCTGCTCCTGTTTCGCGGACGGCGAATCGAAAAACACACGTAAAGGCAACCAGATCGCCCGTCACCCCGGACAGCGCCCGCGCCATAAGGTGGATGAGGCCGGCAACACGCCAGCCCGCAGCCTTCCCCGCAGTTGGCTGCACCTTTCGACACAGGAGCCTTCCCCTTCATATGCGCACATCGATTTTCAAGAACAAGGTCCTCACCCTTGGCGCGGCGGCGCTGCTGGCCGTCGGCGTCATCGGCGGGAGCACCGTCGCACTCGCCGATACCCCACCCGCGGGTGGCACGCCACCTGCACACAGCGGCCCCGGCAAGCCCGGCCCGCGAGCCTTCGGCTTCGGCATCGCCGTCGGCATCCAGGACCTCGTCAAGTCCACCGGTGTCACCCGCGACGAACTGAAGCAGGGCAGCGATGCCGGCCTGACCCTCGGCCAGATCATCGACCAGTACGGCGATAAGACCGCCGCCCGGGCCAGGACCGATGCCCTCGCGATGCTCAAGACACACCTCGACGAGGCGGTCAAGAACGGCAAGCTCACGCAGGAGCGCGAAGACGACATGCTGGCGAAGGCCGGCGACGCCATCGACAAGCTGCTCGCCAGCAAGCCTGGCGACCACAAGCTCCCTGGCGGCCCGGGTGGCCCGGGTGGCCCCCGCGCTCATGTCATCGCGAAGAACGCCCTTCAGACCGTCGCGGATGTCCTCGGTACAGACGTGAAGACGATCGTCGACGACCTCAAGAGCGGCAAGACCATCGCCCAGATCGCCGGCGACAAGACCCCCGCGGTCAACGACGCCCTGACCGCCCAGGCAAACGCCGCCATCCAGAAGCTCCTGGACGCGGGCAAGATCGACCAGGCCGAAGCCGACAAGCTGCGGGCCAACGTGGCCGGGCACGTCGACAACTTCATCAACAACGAACACACTGGGCCCGCTGGCCGTGGCAAGCCCGGCGCTCTCCCGAACGGACGCGGCCTTCCGCCGAAGCCCGGCGCGACTCCAACACCGGTGAACTGACCCCGCCCGGAGTTCGCCCGTAGACAACGCCCCGGCGCCCCGCCGGGGCGTTGTTTGCGTTCCGCACGGCTCCATGGACCCCTGCGTCGCGGCGTCCTCGTGAAGTCCTCGGCGAAGCCCGGTCCATCGGGCGTTTCCACCGGCGGCTGACAGGACGCTTTGCAATCCGCAACAATGATCGGACCATCCGGTCGGCCTAACACCCCCGGACCTTCGAGAAGACAGCTCCACGCATGCGCATCGCTCAAGTCTCGGCACACACCAGCCCACTCGCCCCGCTCGGCGGCCGCGAGACGGGCGGCATGAACGT
Source organism: Tepidiformaceae bacterium (assembly GCA_041477975.1). Lineage (GTDB taxonomy): Bacteria > Chloroflexota > Dehalococcoidia > Tepidiformales > Tepidiformaceae > JBGOVF01. Next base: position 2,347 of record JBGOVF010000211.1, on the reverse strand, counting down.
TTACGTGCTGGAACTGTCGCGCGAGCTGGCGCGGCTCGGGTACGAAGTCGACATCTTCACGCGGCAGGACGGCGATCTGCCCGCGATCGAAGACATCGCGCCGAACCTTCGCCTCGTGCGCATCGCGGCGGGCCCCACCGAGCCTATCGAAAAGGAAGAAATCATCCGTTTCCTTCCAGACTTCGCTCACAACCTCCGGGCGTTCGTCCGGGGCGAGCGGCGCGGATACCACGTGGTCCACAGCCACTACTGGCAGAGCGGCTGGGCCGGGGCACACCTCGCTCGCGAACTCGATGTGGCCCACGCCGTGATGTTCCACACGCTCGGCGAAGTGAAGAACCGCGCCCGCTTTGGCGAGGCCGAACCGCGGCTGCGCATCCGCCACGAACGCAATATCGCGCGCCGCGCGACCGCGATCGTCACCGCCAGCGAGCACGAACGCCTGCTCCTGCAGCGCTACTACGGCGCCGACCCGAAGAAGATGTATACGGTCCCGTGTGGCGTCGATCTGGAGCTGTTCCAGCCGGGCGACCAGCTGGTTGCCCGCCGCCAACTCGGCCTGTCCCCAACGACGCCGGTGCTGCTCTGGGTGGGCCGCCTTGAGAAGCTGAAGGGCGTCGATATCCTGATCGACGCTGCCGCCCAGCTCGGAGAACGCGACTTCACGTTGCTCATCGTGGGAGGGGACGAGCGGGCCAAGGAACTGCGCGCCGAGCTGGTCTTGCAGGCCGAACGCGCGGGCATCGCTGCGAACGTCCGCTTCGAAGGCGCCGTCGCCCATACGGCTCTGCCCGCCTACTACCGGGCAGCCGACGTGTGCGTGGTGCCCAGTTACTACGAAAGCTTCGGCCTCGTGGCGGTCGAAGCGATGGCCTGCGGCACGCCGGTCGTGGCATCGCGCGTGGGCGGCCTCGTCTCCACGGTGACCGATGGCGTCAGCGGCTACCTCATCCCCTGGCGCTGTCCCGAACCCTTCGCCGAGAAGCTGGAAGTGCTGCTCAACAACCCGGACCTTCGCGCGAACTTCAGCCGCGCCGCGCGCCTCTCCGTCGAGCGCTACCGCTGGAGCACCATCGGCCTGCAGATAGCCGACATCTACGACCGCGCAATCGCCGCCCACCGGAGGCGAAACGGGGGCGTCAACGAAGGCGCCGGGCCCGGCAACGAGGCCTATGAGGCCGCGGTGCTGGCGGCCGGCCTGCGCTAGCTCGCGTTCTGGTAGAGCGGCAACGGGAACAACGCGGCCCACAGCTCGATCGAGAGCTCGTCCAACTGACCGGACCACTGCTCCCAGGTGCCACGAGCGTAGGCGGCCTCAGGACTGGCCAGGGCGGGTTGCACGGCCTCGCTGCTTTCGAACGTATAGAAGCCAAGGCGCGTGCCGTTCACCGTCCGCCCGCTCTGCACTTCGACGACACCCGGGATGCGCGCCACATCGCGCAGGTGCACTTCGCGAAACCAGGACGCGAACCGGTCCTCCACGCCAGCCTGGACGCGGGCGCGGAGCAACATGAAGGGCTTGTTTGGGTCCAGCGGTGTACCTCGTGGAACGCCTGCTCGGGTCGCTGCAAGTATACGAATCAACCCGATCGCTCCGGCGGCGGTGCTAAACTACGTGCATGAGTGCCGCCCGTTCCAGCTCGACACTGCTCAACGCCCCGTTCGATAACGGCGACCGCCTCACGCGCGTCGAATTCCATCGCCGCTACGAAACCGCGCCGGACCTCAAGAAGGCGGAGCTCATCGAGGGGGTGGTCTACCTGGGCTCACCGGTTCGGATCGAACACAGTAACGCAGAGGGCGAACTCGGCGGATGGCTTGCCACCTACCGGGCGAGCGTTCCGGGCCTCGAAATCCCCCACAATGGCACCGTTGTCCTCGATGAGGACAACGAGTTTCAGCCGGACATCATGCTCCGCCGTAGCGACGGAGGCACAAGCCGGGTCGAGGATAGCTACGTGCACGGCGGCCCCGAGTTGGTAGTAGAGATTGCAGCCAGCTCGATCTCCCGCGACCTCCACGCGAAGAAGAACGTCTACCGCCGCAACCGCGTCCAGGAGTACATCGTCTGGCGCGTGCTCGATGGCGAACTCGATTGGTTCGCTCTCCACGAGGGCGAGTACAGGCTTCTGACACCCGATAAGAACGGCGTCATCCACAGCGAGGTCTTCCCCGGCCTGCGCCTCGCGGTCGCGAAACTGCTTGCTGGCGACTTCGCCGCGGTGATGAGCGAGCAGCAGCGGCCCGCCTAACCCCGCTCCACCAGCCGCACCACCAGCTCCACCGACCCCTCGATCGGCACCGACGTATCGACCACGACGAGCGGCCCTGCGAACAACTCAGCCTT
>JBGOVF010000475.1:0-2887 GCA_041477975.1 Tepidiformaceae bacterium | reverse complement strand
CTCGGACGTTGGCCGCCGCCGCACGGAGAACCAGGACAGCGTGTTGGCCTGCGAGCGCCCAGGCGCGTACCTCTTTGTCGTCGCCGATGGCGTGGGCGGTCTTGCGGAAGGCGCCGCGGCCAGCCAAACGGCGGTGCGCCGCCTCGCGGAGGCCTTCGACGCGCTGCCGATTGGCGGTGGTTCGGCAGAGCTCATCGACGCCGTCCGCCTGGCGAACACCGACCTCTATTCTGGCGACGGCAATAGCATGGGCGCCACCGGCACCACCGTGGTGATGTTGCTGCTGGAACCAGGACAGTTCGAGCTTGCCCACGTGGGCGACTCCCGCGCGTACCTCTGCCGGGATGGGGCGATCCAGCTCCTGACCGAGGACCACACGCTCGTCCGCGAACAGGTGGTTGCCGGCCTGATGACACCGGAGCAGGCCGCGGAGAGTTCGCAACGCCATGTCATCACCCGCAGCCTTGGGATTCAGCCGACGGTCGAGGTTGAGGTTCGCCCTTCGGCCCCGCTGCTAGACGGCGATGTCTTCTTGCTCTGTTCCGATGGCCTGCATGACGTTGTGACGACGCAAGAACTCGAATCTGCACTCCGCCAACGCCGGCCCGTCGCAGAGATCGGCGGCGAACTCATCGCCCTCGCCAACGATCGCGGTGGGCCGGACAATATTTCGGTGGTGATCGCTGCGGTGGGTGGCGCCAATGCCTGATTCGACACCGTCTCTATTCCTCCCTTCAGGGGGCACGCTCGAGTTGAGCGGGACGATGGTCATCGGCCGAAGCGCTGATGTGGAGATCGCGCTCGACGACCCGGAAGCCTCGCGGCGGCACGCGGAGATTCGGACGACGCCTGCCGGCTGCGTGGTGGTGGACCTGCAGAGCCGGAACGGCACCCTGGTCAACGGCGAACGCATCACCGAGCACACACTGCGCGACGGGGACGTGATCCAGATCGGGCGCTCGTCGCTCACTTTCCTTGCGCCGGTCGCGGCGGCGCCGCCCGAGCCGCCGGCGCCGGACCCAACGGCGACCGTGGTGATGGCACAGACCATGCGAATGCCGGCAGCGCCGTCTCAACCGCCGGCCGCGGCCCAGCCCGCGGCAGTTGGCGCCGGGACGCCCTTGCAGGTACTCGGGCGGATCAGCCGCCTGATCGCCGGCGTATCCGATGCGAAAGCACTGGGCGAAACCGTCACCCGGGCCATCCGCGACCAGTTCAATGTCGAAGGCGCGGTAATGTTGCTCAAGGACCGGGAGAGCGGCGCGCTTTACTACGCCGCCGTCTCCGATCCCGTGCTGGACCTGGTAAAGCTCATGGGCGACGCGGCTGCCCAGAGCCTCGGCGCAGAGGCCGTCGCGGCGCGCGAGCCGATCGTCGCCTCAGCTGCCGAACGATCCGATTACGCTGCCCGGATGGAGCAGGCGACGGGCGTGACGCCTCGCTCGTTCGCCGCAGCGCCCATTCTTGGGATGGACGGCAACATCAGCGGCGCCCTCGAGATGTTCAACCCGAGGGCGAAAGCGACGTTCGTTGGCGACGATGGCGAGTTCCTCGCGCTTGTCGGGCAGCAACTCGCGATCGCGCTCGGCAACGTAACTTCGTGGGAGGCCCTGGACCAGGAGCGGCAGGCAGCCTCGCGAGTGGACCGCATCCGCGACGGCATGGTGGCCACAACGCCTGGCTCCGTGAAGCTGATCATGGAGGTCGCCGCTCTCTACGCGGCCGGCACACCGGTGTACCTGGCCGGGGAACCGGGAACGGGCAAGCAGCTCCTGGCCCGGCTCACGCATGACGCATTCGAGACAGCTGGGACGTTCATCGGGCTGGATGCGAGCGCGGCCGGCCAGATTGCCCTGAAGGACGGCACAGCCTTCGTGAAAGACATCTCCAGTCTCCCGGCGGACGCCCAGGATCGACTGGCGGCGGTTATCGGCAGCACCCCTGGGGCACGCTTCGTCGCAGTTGGCCCGGCGCCGCTGCTGACCTGCCTTTCGGAGGGATGGCTCACTCCGGCGCTGCACGCTGCACTCGAACGCGGCCAGGTTCTCGTGCCACCTCTACGCGCGCGCACCGAAGAACTGGGCTCGTTTATCGCACACTTCACGGAGCGCGATGGGCAGTTGCTGGAGTGCGAGCCGGTCACGTTCACAGACGATGCCCTGGCGATCCTCCGCGCTTATAGCTGGCCCGAGAACGTCGCCTCCCTCGAACGCTTGTGCAAACGCGTCGCCGTGCTCGCGGCCGGCCCTGTTATCGACGGTGATGCGCTCATTCGCCTCGCGCCGGAGCTTGCGCCGCCCGGCACTCCTCAGCGCCCTGGCCGCGCCCTCAGTGCGATCGAACGCGCACGCCAGGAGCGCGAAGCCCAGGCGATCGCGGATCTCAGCGGCGACGATCCGGGCCAACGCCATGAGGCCGTCGCCCGGCTTTCGGCGTTCACAGGGCAGGGAGCAACCGATGGGCTCCGCGGCGCCCTCGATGACCCTGTGCCATCCGTGCGGCTGCGTGCCGCCGAAGCGTTGCATTCGCGCCCGGGAGCGGGAGCGGCGGTTGCTGCTCGCCTGGAGCGCGAATCGGAACCGGCGGTTGCCGTTGCCCTGCTCGGTGTGATCGGCGCGGAGAAGAGTGCAAGTTCGTTCAACGTCGTGCGCCGAGGGCTGAAGTCTCCCGATCCAACGGTACGGGCGGCTGCGATGCGGGCACTGCGCCTTTCTGACCCCGGGCCAGAGCGCGCGGAGGCCGAAGCCGCCGCCACTGATCCTGCGCCGCCCGTCCGTGCCGAAGGGCTTGCCGCGCTCTTTCAACTGGGCGATGTCGCGGCTGGCGAGCCGCTGATCGATCTCGCATCGACTGGCGCCCCGGAGGACCGTGGCCTTGCCTGCGCCCT
>JBGOVF010000504.1:0-2719 GCA_041477975.1 Tepidiformaceae bacterium | reverse complement strand
CGGTGCCGAGCTGCTTCGCGTGCTCAGTTCGCGCTTCGTCATCCGCGTGAACCCACACCGCGTCGTTTTGGCTACACCAGGGGATGATGTGGACATCGTCCACCACCCGGCTGAGGTTCTTGAACTCCGGGAAATCATCCTGGACGACGGCGTCGTAACCGACTGCCTTCAGCGCTCCGGCGACAACCGGAGAGAGCGAATTGTCTATCCAGAGCAGTGGCTCGTTAGGCGGCAGCAAGCTTGCCCCAGGAGAGGGCAGCATCGATCGCGTCGGTTGTCAGGTTGTAAGCCTGCCTGACGAATTCAAGCGGGTCTCCGCCTTCGATCGACGCACACACTGCCCGCACGGGAATGCGCGTGCCTTCAATGCAGGGGTCGCCAAACTGGACTCGCGGGTCAATCACGATCCCTGCCACTGGCCGCCATTGCGTGGCAACGCAATCGGTGAATGCGAGCCCATGTATTGGGATCAGATAGTCTCGGACGATGTCCATGGCGAGCTGGCCGTTCTTGCTCGCAGCCGTAATCATCCCCCGAAACTTGACAAACACGTCGGATGTTGCCGTCCACAATTCCTCCCGCGCAAATGGCCGCGAGTGTCCTGTGGTTTCCCGAAGCCAACGCTCCGCCATCCAGATCGCCTTCCAACCAACGCCGTACGAACGCAGGGCCGCAATGACTCGCAGTGAGACGAGGTCTTCGAAGGTGAGAAGCAGCGATCGGCCCGGAGCTTCGGCGAGTTCCGGCGTCGCGAGACCGCTTCGAATCCAGCGGATGAGCGTACGTGACGAGACGGGGTAGGTCTCGTTCGCCATCCGGCCCGCGAAGAGAAGGCGCGCCGCCGTCGGCGGATCGTAAATACCGGTTCCGAGCCGTTGTCGTTCCACGGCCACCCCTCGCAGCGCTCTCCGGACAGGCTACGCAATGAATGGTACACCTCGGACGAACGCGACTACCTCGTCAGCGTTAGCGCAGCGTGATGCCGCCATCCACCGAAATCACCTGGCCCGTGATGTTCCACGCTTGCGGACTGCAGAGGAAAGCGGCCAGGTGGCCGATGTCCTCCGGCGTCTGCTCACGGCCGAGGGGCACGCCGTTCTTCACGATCTCCAGGAAGATGTCACGCGGTTCGCGGTCGCGGAACTGGGGCACGTTCATGCGCATCGCCGTCGCCATGCCCTGCCATGCGCGCGTCCACAGAAACCCGGGGCAGATGGCGTTCGCGCGGATGTTCAGCGGCGCGTACTCCAGCGCGCTCGTTTGCGTGAGCGAGATGACGCCTGCTTTGGCCGCCGCATACGCGGGCAGCGTGGGCGATGGGCCGAGGCCGGCGATTGAGGCGATGTTCACGATCGACCCGCCGCCGCGTGCCTTGAGGTGGGGCAGCGCCGCCTTCGTGCCGAGAAAGGTGGTGCGCAGGTTCTGCGAAAGCTGTTCGTCCCACGATTCCGGCGCCATGTCCCCCACGCGCCCGCTGCCGGTGCGCTGAATGTTGGGATCGGCCGGGCCACGGCCGGCGCCCGCGTTGTTGACCATGATGTCGATTCCGCCCACGTGGCTGGCGATATGCTCGATCGCCGCGTGTATCCCGGCTTCGACCGCCACGTCGCACGGCATGCCCATGGAGGCGGTAGGCAGGGCCGCCGCGGTCTTCGCCGCCTCCTCGCCGTCCAGATCCAGGATGGCGATGCGGGCGCCCTCGCCCGCCATCACTCGCGCAATACCGGCGCCAATCCCCCGCGCCCCACCGGTTACAACAGCTACCTTCCCATCAAGAAAACCCATCCAACATCTCCTCCCGGCTCTTGGCGGCCCTTGGCGTCGTCTTGGCGCCCTTGGCGGTTCAACTCCCGGTCACTCGCCGGTGAATTGCGGCTCCCGCTTTTCGATGAACGCCCGCACCGCCTCGCGGCTGTCGTTGCTCAGGCCGCTCATGCGCATCAAGAGCGCCTCCTGGTCCAGCAGCTCCTGCAACGTCGAGGTCTCGGCGAAATTGAGGTTCTGCTTCATGCGCCCGTACGTGGCCGTCGGACCGGCGGCGATCTTCGCCGCGAACGCCAGGCCTACGGACAACAGGTCATCGTGCGGGACCACCTGGTTGGCGATCCCGAGTTCGTGAGCGCGTTGGGCGTCGATGATCTCGGCCGTGAAGTACATCTCCCGAGCCCGGCCCATGCCGACGAGCCGCGGCAGCAGGTAGCTCGAACCGAAGTCGCCGCTCAGGCCGATATTCTTGAACGCGGTGCCGAAACGCGCGCGGTCGCTGACGAGGCGGATGTCGCAGCCCAACGCCAGCCCCAACCCGGCGCCAACGGCCACGCCGTTGACCAGCGCGACGGTGGGCTTGCTCATCGTGTGGAGCTTGAGCGTGGTCTCGTTGTGCAATTCGCGAAGGCCTTTCGTGAGAGATTCCAGCACCGTAATCGTGTTCTTCGGCTGGCCGCCTTCCGGCGTGGCGATGCCGTCGTTGCGCGACTGCATCCCCTTCACGTCGCCGCCGGCGCAGAACCCGCGACCGTTGCCGGTCAGCGCGACGCAGCGCACCGCGCGGTCGCGTTCGCACTCCTCCAGGTAACGCCCGAGCAGCGGGATGAGCTCGCCGCCCATGGCGTTCAGGCTTTCGGGCCGGTTCAGGGTGATGAGCGCAACGCCATCATCGCGTTTTTCTAACAGCACATCGGACATGCGGGGCTCCCGGGCGGGTTGAGATAGCCCGCCG
>JBGOVF010000296.1:0-3941 GCA_041477975.1 Tepidiformaceae bacterium | reverse complement strand
TCGACCCCAAATGGTGGCCCGCGCTTTGCAAGGCGCTGAACAGGGAGGACATGCTCACCGACCAACGCTTCGAAGCACCCCGCGGCCGCTTCCAGAACCGGCTCGCCCTGCTGGCCGAAATCGACGGGGCGCTGGCCCGGAACAGCCGCGACAACTGGCTGAAGATCCTGAAGGCCGCGGACGTCCCTTGCGGACCGGTGCACGATTACGCGGGCACGACCACCGACCCCCAGGTCCTCGCCAACGAGTACATCACGACGCTCGAACACCCCAACCTCGGGCCGGTGCGCGTCGTCAACTCCCCGATCCGCATGTCGAAAATGCCCGTCGGGGCGAGACAGACAGCACCGGAACTGGGGCAACACACCGAAGAGACACTGCTGGAATTCGGCTACTCGTGGGACGAGATCGCCGCGCTCCGGGCGTGCGAAGCCATCTAACATCTCGAACGCGACGACCGCGGCCATCAACGGAGGGACACTGTGAAACTCGGCATAAGCGTCGGCTATTCCGGAGCGGACCTCCGGCTCCCCATTGAACGCGTGCTACGGGCCGAGGAACTCGGCTACGACTCGGTCTGGACGGCCGAAGCCTATGGCTCAGACGCCATCACTCCGCTCGCCTACATCGCGGCCCTGACCAAGCGCATCCGGCTCGGCACCGGAATAATGCAGCTTGCAGGCCGGGCCCCGGCCATGTGCGCCATGCAGATTGCGACCGTCGATGCGCTTGCAGGTGGCAACCGCTTCATCGCCGGTCTCGGCGTTTCGGGGCCGCAGATCGTCGAAGGCTGGTACGGCCAGCCGTGGGGCCGCCCGTACTACCGGTTGCGCGATTACGTCACGATCATGAAGAAAGTCCTCGCCCGGCAGGAGCCGGTGACGCACCAGGGCAAGGAGATTTCACTCCCGTACACCGGCCCCGGAGCGATGGGCATCGGCAAGCCTCTCAAGTCAATCCTCCACATGAACCCGAATATTCCCATCTGGCTGGGGAGCGGCACTGAGACGAACGTCCGCCTCACGGCCGAGGTTTGCGACGGCATCCTCCCGCTCGGGTTCGTACCGGACACGGCGAAGATGTACCGCCCCTGGATCGAGGAAGGGTTCGCTCGCGCCGGCAATGGCAAGTCGTGGAAGGATTTCGAGATCCAGGCCAGCGTCAACGTGACGGTGACGGACGATGTGCGCGAGGCCTTCCGCCGGATGAAGCCAAACATCGCCCTTTACGTCGGCGGAATGGGCCACAGCAGCAAGAACTTCCACAACGACATGATGGTCCGCCGAGGATACGGCGAGGCCGCGAAGACGATCCAGGAACTCTACCTGGCCGGGCGGAAGGGCGAAGCCATCGAGGCCGTGCCCGATGAGTTCTGTGACGACGGCTCGCTCGTCGGCCCGCCGGCTCGTATTCGCGAACGCTACCGCGCCTGGGAGGATTGCGGCGCCACGGGCTTGACCATCGCCGGCGACGACCAGGCGATCGAACTCATGGCCGAGGTCGCTGGCGCCGCGAAGGGCAATCGCGCTTAGTGCGTTGATGGCTCGCGGATGCGCGCATAGTATCGATTGCAGCCCGGCGCTCGGCGCCGGCTCGCGAGGATGCCAATGACCGCGATTCCCGGAACTACTTCCGTACCGTCCGCCGGCGGCGCGACCATCGCCTGGCCGCGAGAGCGGGAGATCCCGCCGCAGGGCTCACCCCTGCCGAAGGGCACGGTCGTCGTCTCGGCCGATAGCCACGTCATGGAGAAGTCGGACCTCTGGAGGGACCGCCTTCCCGAGAAGTTCAAGGATCGTGCGCCAAAGCTGTGGTACGACGATGAGGGCTTCTCCCATCTTGAGGCGGAAGGCCGCCTGCTCGATGTGCCGGGCCTGAACACGATGCTCGTCGAAGGGCGCGAGGGCATGATCGATGTCGATGTGCGCATCAAGGACCTCAACGCCGAGGGCGTGGACAAAGACGTCATCTTTCCGCAGAGGACGCTCTCCCTCGTCGGCTTGCAGGACCTCGAACTGCGCGACGCCTGCATGAAGGCCTACAACGAGTGGCTCTCGGATTACTGCAAGTCCTATCCCGACCGCCTCTACGGGGTCGGCATCCTCAACTGGTGGGACCCGGAGGCCGCGCGCGACAACCTCCAGGAGTTGAAGGGCCTCGGTTACAAGGCGATGGAGATCCCTTCGATGCCGCCCGGCGTGCACTACAACAGCCGCTCGATGGAGCCGCTCTGGGACGCCATAGAGGAGAGCGGCTACCCGATCTCGTTCCACATCGGCGAGAACATCGTGACCAAAGGCCTCGGCGCGCTCGGCACGTTCCAGATGCAAACCTTCGCACCGTTCCGCCGCCTCTTCGGCCTCCTCACCTTCTCCGGCATTCTCGAACGGCACCCGCAGTTGAAGGTCATCTTCACCGAGGGCGGCATCCACTGGGTGCCGGCGGCCCTCTTCGATGCCGACCGTATCTACCGCGACTTCGAGACCGAGATGAACCCGAAGCTCGCGAACGCGCCGAGCTTCTACTGGTGGCAAAACTGCTACGCGACCTTCCAGGAGGACCCGGTGGGGATGATGCTCCTGCCGCACATCGGGCCTCACAAGGTGCTCTGGGCCTCGGACTATCCGCACCCTGAGAGCACGCTCGGTTACTCCGCTCGGACGGTGCGCGACATTATCGCCGCCGCCGGCCCCGACGATGGCCGCCGGATCGTCGGCGGGACGGCCTGCAAGCTCTGGAACCTCTAGCGACCTGCGCTAGAACGCCGCGAAGTCCCAGTTCTCGCCGGTCCGGTATTTCCGCAGCGCGGCACGTGAGACCACCATGCGGTGGACTTCGTCCGGGCCGTCTGCGATGCGGAGCGTGCGCGCGTTCTTGTACATCGCCTGCAGGGGCGTGTCGCTGGTCACGCCCATCGCCCCGTGCACCTGGATCGCCTTGTCTATCACCTCGCAGGTCACGTTCACGACGAAGAACTTGATCATCGAGACCTCGACTCGCGCTTCGTCGCCGGAGTCGATCTTCTGGGCCGCCTGCATCGTGAGCAGACGCGCAGCCTGGATGTTCACGAGCGAGTCCGCGATCCAGTTCTGGATAGTCTGCTTCTCGGCCAGCGGGCCACCAAACGCCTCGCGATTGAGCGCGCGGTTGCACATCAGGTCGAACGCGCGCTGAGCCTGCCCGAGCGACCGCATGCAGTGGTGGATGCGCCCCGGGCCAAGCCGCTTCTGCGAAAGCTTGAAGCCCGCGCCCTGCGGTCCAAGCAGATTGGTGACAGGCACGCGCACGTTGTCGTAGTGGATCAGGGGATGGTTCGAGTCCCGTTCGCCCCAGACCTCCACGCGGCGCTCGATCTTGAAGCCGGGCGTGTCTGTGGGTACGAGGATCTGGCTCATGCGCGTGTGCGGAGGCTGGTCCGGGTCGGTCACGCACATCACAACGGCGAAGGCCGCGCCGTATGCGCCCGAGCTAAACCACTTCCGGCCGTTGATGACGAACTCGTCGCCTTCGCGCACGGCGGTCGTCTGCAGTCCGGTGGGGTCGGCGCCGGACACTGCTGGCTCGGTCATGGAGAAGCAGGAGCGGATGTCGCCATTGACCAGCGGCTTGAGCCAGCGCTCCTTCTGTTCCGGCGTCCCGAACTGGTGGATGAGTTCGGCGTTGCCGGAATCGGGCGCCTGCGAACCAAAGGCGCGCGGGGCGTATGCACTCCGCCCAATGATCTCGTTCAGGTACGCGTACGGCAGGAAGCCGATGCCCATCCCTCCCGCTTCGGCCGGAAGGTGGGGCGCCCAGTAGCCCATCGCCTTCGTCTTCGCCTGGAGGTCCTTCATCAGGTCCTCGGCCTCGGGCCCGGCGTGCTCGAAGAGCGGCTCGTTCGGATAGATGTGCTCTTCCATGAACTCCTGCACTACCTTCCGGCGTTGCAGTGTCTCCGGGGC
>JBGOVF010000230.1:0-4726 GCA_041477975.1 Tepidiformaceae bacterium | reverse complement strand
GTCAGCCCGATGCCTTCCTTCAGCGTCACGCCGTTGATCCGGATGATTGCGGCCGTGATCGTGTCCCACGCCTCTTCGTCCCCGAGCGAGGCTTCGACCAGTTTTCGCATCAACAGGTGTGAGTCGGGATCCAGCCGGGCGACGATCCCCCAATCGAGCATGCCGAGGCGCCCATCCGGCATGGCGAGCAGGTTCCCGGCGTGGATGTCGGCGTGAAAGATGCCAGCGTGGACGGCCGTGAGCACCCATGCGCGCAGCAGTTCGCGGATGAGCGCCTTCGGGTCCAGCCCCATCTCCTCAACCATCGCCAGGTCGTCGATCGGAGCGCCGTCCAGGTACTCCATCGTCAATACGCGCGGCCCCGAAAGTGTGGCGTGGACGCGCGGCACCACCAGCAGGTCCAGCCCGAACGTCTCGAAAAGCGCGCGGAAGTGCGACATGCTCTGCGCTTCGTTGCGCAGGTCCAGCTCCTCGCCGATCTGCGCCTTCAGCCCCACCAGGTAGCTCACAAGCTGGAAGGCTGGCTCGCTGCCAAGCTTCGCCAGCGCCTGGAAGAACGGGTCCATGATCCCGATGTCGGCGGCAACCACCTCGCCCAGCCCCGGCCGCAGCACTTTGACGGCAACCTGCTCGCCGTTGTGCAACGTCGCGCGGTGCACGACGGCTACGGATGCGGCGGCGAACGGCCTGCGTTCGAAAGAAGCGAACGCTTCTTCCAGCGTTTTCCCCGTGTCCTCTTCGATGATGGCGCGCACATCGCGAAAGCGGACGCCGGGGCCTTTGTCCAGCGTCCCGCGAAACTCCTCGGCGACGCCCGCGCCAACCACGCCCGGCGCCGAAGCCACGAGCTGCGCGAACTTCACGTAGGTCGCGCCCAGGTCTTCGCACATCCGCCGCCCGGCGCGCGCAATCGGCGACCCGTGCGTTTTCCTCCGTAGCAGCTTGCCGGCCACCGCCGGCCCAAAGTGCTCGACCGCCACGCCAACCGTCCGCGCCAGCCGCTTCGCGCGCACCGCCAGGCCGGGGTTCGGCAGAATCACGGGCTGCGCGGCAAACAGCGTGCCGAGCGAAGGACGGGAGCCGTTGGTCGTCATCGGGAAACTCAGCGTAGCGGAACGCGGGTTGCGGTCACGTCAGCGGCACACCGCGGCTCCGCGGTGCGCGTGCCGGCATCAGGCCGTGTCGTGGATCTTCTTGAGGCCCTCCACGATCAGATCGAGCCCGAACTCGAACGCGCGCACCCCGCGGTGGAGGACTTCGCTGAAGTGCTGCTGGGCGTGTTCATGGAGATACGGATACGCATCGGCCGTGATCGTCTGCGCGAACTTTGCCTCGAGGTTCGTGACCTCCTCTGCCGCGTAGGTGTAACTCGTCTCCCAGAGCGAGAAGCCGAAGATGTATCCGTCGAGGACGTGGTAGGCGGAGTAGGTCGTCTCGGCGGAGAACCCGGCTTCGCGCAGCCGCCCGAGGAGCAAGTCCATGTATCGCAGCCGTGCGGGGCGGATGCGTCCGGGCTCCATCAGCAGGGTGCACGACCAGGTGTGACGCCGGAGAGCGTCGTGGACGGAGATCGCGCTCGTTCGTATCGCCGCGTCCCAGTCTCCGGCCGGCGAAGGCGGCTCGCTCTCGCCCAGGACGAGGTCGAGGATGCCGTCGAGGACGTCGTCTTTGTTGGCGACGTGGTGGTAGAGCGACATGGCCTCGAACCCGAGCGCCTGGCCGAGCTTGCGCATGGTCAGCGACTCGATCCCGCCTTCATCGGCGAGTTCGAGGGCTGCATCGAGGATCCGCGCCCGGCTGAGGGGAAGGCGACGCTCCGTTTCCGTAGCCATTGCCAAAGCTTACGGCGTACGTGTACCTTACGCCATAAGCTTACACTGTACGAAGGCAAGGTAAAATGGCAGCGACAACGACGGAGACGACGACAACGATGAGAGCGATCGTCCACGACAAGTATGGCCCACCCGATGTCCTCGAGCTCCGGGAGGCCGAGAAGCCCGAACTCGCCGATGACGGCGTCCTGGTGCGAGTGCGTGCCGCTTCGGTCAACCGGCTGGACTGGTATGCCGTGACCGGGACGCCATGGATCGCACGCCCGATGATGGGCCTGCGCAGGCCGAAGACCCATCTGATCGGCGTCGATTTCGCCGGGACCGTGGAAGCGGTCGGCAAGGACGTCACGGACCTTCAACCGGGTGACGATGTCTTCGGCGGGAGGAGCGGGAACAGTGGATCGTTCGCCGAGTACGTCTGCGCGCAGAAGGGCATCGCACGGAAGCCGGCCAACCTCACGTTCGAGGACGCGGCGGCCGTCCCCCTGGCGGCGCTCACCGCGTTGCAAGGCCTGCGCGACCACGGGCAGCTTCAGCCGGGACAGAAGGTTCTCGTCAACGGCGCCTCCGGGGGTGTCGGCACCTTCGCCGTGCAGATCGCCAGGGCGCTCGGAGCGGAGGTGACCGCCGTCTGCAGCACGAGGAATGTCGAGCAGGCGCGATCGCTCGGCGCCGATCGCGTGATCGACTACACCAGCGAGGACTTCACCCGAAGCGGCCGGCGCTACGACGTGATCCTGGATGTCGCGGGCAGCAGGTCATGGTCGCAGTGCAGGCGCGTGCTGAACCCGCACGCGACGCTCGTCATCGTCGGGGGACCGAAGGGTCGGCTGATGGGGCCCCTGGGGCACATCGCCACGGTGCGGCTGGCGGCGTTCCGTGGCAGCCAGAAGGCCGTCTTTTTCATCGCGAAGTGGAACAAGCCGGACATGGATGTCCTCCGGGAGCTGCTTGAGTCGGGAAACGTGAAGCCGGTCGTGGAAAAGCGTTACGAACTGGGCGAAGTCGCCGACGCTCTCCGGTACATGGGCGAAGGACACGCGCAAGGGAAGATCGTTATCAACGTCTGAGGAATCCCGAGTGCGTTGACCGCCGCGCAACGCCGCTCGGTCGAAATGTTGCGCCTGTTTGTTCCGGTCACGTCAGCGTCGCCTGCGGTGATCGACGTGAGGTTCGCGCCGAATCAGGCCGCCGCCCGCGCCAACCGCAAGTCTGGGCCCTCACAGCCCTGGCAAACGGATCACGCATCGCGCGCTAAATGCGCCCCTTCATGATCCCGCGCCAGTACATGGCCGGGAGCGCGTAAGCCTTGAAGAGGTACATGCTGCGCCGCTCCTTCGACTGGTCGATTCGGAACGTCTCGCGCGGTGTGAGGTCGTAATCGAACTCCGCCATCACGAGTTTCCCGTAGCCGGTCACCAGGGGGCAGGCCGTATACCCGTCGTACGCCGCCGGCAGCGGCTTCCCGGCGAGTGCGGCCAGGAGGTTCTTCGCAAGTACCGGGGCCTGTTTCCGGATCGCCGCGCCCGTCTTGCTCGTCGGCAGGCTGCTCGCATCTCCAAGCCCAAAGACATTCCCGTAACGCTCGTGCTGAAGCGTCGACTTGTTCACCTCTACCCAGCCATCCGCGTTGGCCAGCGGGCTGCGCTTCACGAAGTCCGGCGCGCTCATCGGCGGCGTGACGTGCAGCAGGTCGTACGGCAGCGTCACCGATTCACCGGTGTCCAGGTTCTGGAAGATTGCCTCTTTGGCGTCAGCGCGGATCTCGGTCAGATCGTGGCGAAAGCGCACGTCGATGCCCTTCCGCGCGATGACCTTGTTGAGCGAAGCGGCGTACCGGGGGACCGCGAAGATGGCAGCGTTGGCGATCCCGAAGGTGATCTTCGTACTGTCGCGTACTCCGGCTTTCCGGAACTGGTCGTCGGCCAGGTACATGATCTTTTGCGGCGCCCCGCCGCACTTTATCGGTGTGTTCGGATGGGTGAAGACGGCGTTGCCACCCTTGAACCCGCGGATGAACTCCCACGTCTTATCCACAAAGTCGTAGCTGTAGTTGCTGCACACACCATCGTGCCCAAGGGCTTCTGACAGGCCTGTCACCTTGTGCCAGTCGATCTGGATGCCCGGCGCCATCACAAGGAAGTCGTAGCCCACCCGGAGGCCGCTGCCGGTCACCAGCGCATTCTGGTCCGGACATACCTCGGCCACGGCCTCTCGGAGCCAGGTGACACCATCCGGGATCACGGACGCCTCTTCGTGCTCCGACCGTTCCTTTGGGAACACGCCTCCACCCACGAGCGTCCAGAGAGGCTGGTAGTAGTGTTTGGTCGATGGTTCGACAACGGCGATGTCAAGCTTCTTGTCAGCCCGTCGAAGGCGCGCCGCGACGCTGATACCGGCATTGCCCCCACCCACGATGACGACTGTGTGATGAACCTCGCCGGCGGTTCTGCTGGCCGAGCGCTCGGGAGCTGGCACTGTCATTTCTCGTCCCCACTGCTATAGGTCACAAAGTTGATGAAGTTAGTCAACTTTGCGAAGAACAGCGTGAGCCAACCACGGTACACCGAGCAGCGCCGAACGGGCCCCCGTTCCCGGGCCGATCGGACGTCCCACTCGCCGTTCCGCTGCAAAGAGCGTGCCAGGCGATAGGCGGGAACGGTTAGTCGCCAACGTGAAGATCACGGGAGCGGGACGCGCCGTCCGGTCGTTTTCAGCCCGGAGCACCCCATCCCGGTACCGCTATCCCCAGTTTCTCGAAGTCCACCGAGATGAACAGCCCGTCCGCCTCGGCGCAGAGCGTCTCGCCGTCGTGCAGCGTGCTGGAGGCGAAGATCTTGCGGCCCTCCACCTTCTCTACCTGCGCCCGAAACCGCAGCTCCTTATAGAGCGGC
>JBGOVF010000223.1:0-4859 GCA_041477975.1 Tepidiformaceae bacterium | reverse complement strand
GAGTGTTAGGTTGCGGACCTAAAGGTCGGTGGTTCGAGTCCACCCAGGCGTACCACAGAAATGCGAGCCCCCGACCGGGGGCGTTGTTGTCTGATCAGCGGGCCGAGACGATCGTCTCTCAGCGCTTTCCGGCGAGCGTCCGAAAACGTTCCTGTGTGAAGCACCGAACCTGTCATGGGCACCGACCGAGGTGCGACCCACCATGGTGGTCGACGGCCACCCCGACCGCATGCCCAATCAACGACATTCGTCGTGTCGACCATCGTCCAGACAGCTAGAATCTCGCGACGTACGACTCCACACCCACAAGCCGGTCACCAGCGGGAGTGCATCAGCGATGGAAGACACCAAGCGTCTCCTGGAATTTCTCGAAGCCCTTGAGCGAGAGGGTCGCGCGGTGAAGGAAACCCGATACAGTGCCACGGGGAATTGGGTCGGTGGCGCTCCGCAGTACGTGGACCTGCAGCTCTTCAAGAAGTGGCAGGCATCGTGCCAGTTGTTGGTGCCAATGCTTGGGACCTTCGGGGAGACGTGGCGCGCGCAACTGACCGCCGACCTCGACAATCAGAATATCCATGCGTTGTCGCTGCTTGGTACGGTCGAGGCGATCCACGGCAACGTGAAGGCTGGCCGACTGTTTCGGTTCGAGGATTTGGCGGTCGCCGAGGTATTCGCTGACCTTAGCTCGCAGGCGGAGTACTTGTTAGAACAGGGATACCACATGGCAGCGGGGGTCCTTTTTCGGGCTGTTCTCGAAGAAAAGTTGCGCCGAATGGCCACAGAGTCCGCCGTCGTGCCAGACAAAGACCGCCCAACGATCGCGGACTTCAACAACGCCCTCTACAAGGCATCGGTGTACGACAAGATCGCCCTCAAACACGTGGAGTCAATGGCGGCGGTTGGGAACGACGCTGCCCACGCGGCGCCCGGGCTTCAGGCGCCAGACGTTGCGCGCCTTGGACACGATGTGCAGGCGTTCCTGGCGAAGTTCGGTTCGTAGATTCAGAGCCGTGCGATCAGCGGCACGGGACCCAACTGGGCACCCTTACAGACAACGACGATTCCGCCAAGCTGTCTCCCGTCTGAGGTTCGGCCCTCCTCAACCAAGCTCGAACTCCCCCCTACTCCCCCACCACCCGGTCCACCGCCTCCTCGTTCCGCCCCCGCAGCACATCCCAAGCCGCCCGCAGCGTGTCCGGGATTTGCGCTCGTCCGACGACTACTCGCCCGAAAACCGTTGGCCCGATTGACCATTGCGGGCCGTGAAACTCGACAACACGTGGCGGGTTCCCGGGCGTAAACTCGGCGCGGCCGGTGATGTGCGGCGTGAGCGCGCAGGAGGACCTGACCGATGTGGGCGTATCGGACTATTGGGGTGATCGTCAGGATTCTGCAGATTCCGCTGGCGCTTGTTACATGGCTTACTACCTTCGTTAGCGGCTTATTGTCGGCCATTCCGTTACTGGGATTCGTCTATATCCTCGCCGTTACGTTCATCTGGCAACTCTTTCTTTGGCCCCTCGTTGGCTGCGCCTGGCTTTGGAGCCGCCTGCCGGCATGGCTGAGCTGGCCAGTCGCCTTGCTGGGGATTCCATTGGCCATCGTGGGGGACGTGTTCCTCAAGCTCACGGGAGCGTTGTCGGCCGACCCTGACGATAGACTCGGGCACCTCGTCAAGCAGGCCATCTGCCAACAGTGGCCGTACGCGTTCTCGAGTGAAACCGAGGGGACGCCTTTGATTCGGGCGATGCAGGAGGAGCGGCAATGTAGTTTCGTGCGGGCGGTCTTGGGGCTCAATGATGCGCTCGTCCGCCGTCAGTTGGGCTTGCCCTGACGGTGCCGCTGCTGGCTGAGGTCTCGAGCGTCCCCCCTCTCGTTTCTCCGGTGTCGGCCTCAGCTATAGTGCGGTCGAGCCGGTTAGGGGGCCGCGTGCGAATCTGGCCACGGGCTAAGAAACGGAACTGGGATCTAACGCTTGAGCAGGCGATAGCGCGGAACCATCACAGCATTGAGGCCGGTCCGCTGCGCCAGATGGCTGACGCGGCGTGCATCGCCGCGGTGAGCCAGATGGCCGTGGTCAGTGAACTAGTTCCGGAGGCTAGGGGACGCTCGGCCTCAACCGACACTTTGGCGTGCGTTCTGGAGATGGCCATGGCGCGCAGGCTGGTCTACACGCTCCAGAGCGGCGCACCCCAAAGCGACACACTGCGTTTGTACGACACATTGGCCACAGCCGTCCTGGGGACGTTCGACAGCCTGTCGCAGCAGCGCTTGGCCCAAGAACACTTCCTCTTCGTGCAGTGGTGTTACGACCGCGCCGAAGAAATGAAGTTCGGGCTGGAGCCGGGGCTAACTCACGCGCTGTTGACAAGCTTGCTGGCGGGGGCACCTCGGGCAGACATCGCAGAGTTGACGCAGCCGTTTAACGACCACATCGACGCAGTACGAATGGGGTTCAACCTCGGCGATCCTCTATTTGCCATCGCGCTGATGGACGGCGAAATGCGACTGTTCGCAGCGTGGAGGGCGCTAAGCGCGCTCTGATTGTCGACGTGCTTTCACAACTCGACGGCACGGTTTCCGCCGCGTCAACACAATCCGCCCCCGCCTACTCCCCCGCCACCCGGTCCACCGCCTCCTCGTTCCTCCCCCGCAGCACGTCCCAGGCCGCGCGTAGCGTGTCCGGGATTTCGCGGCGGTTGATGCGTCCGTGACGATTACGGCAGCTGTTGGTCGCGCGCCTCGCGAGCAGCACGGATCAGCTCGGTCGCTGGCTCGAAAAGCTCGCCGGCGCGTGCCTTCAGGAGTGTCTTCTGGAACTCTAGTGCCTGTTCCGCAGCCGCTACGACTTGCGCGCTCTGGGCGGCCGTGAGGCGGCGTTCGGGTGCGCGCTCCTTCGGCGTTCTCGCGGCGCGTTTGTCGGGCTGTCCTCGCATAGTCATACGGTATCACCGGTCGTCACAATGCCCGCCGCAAACCGGAGCGCCCGCCTACTCCCCCGCCACCCGGTCCACCGCCTCCTCGTTCCGCCCCCGCAGCACATCCCAGGCCGCCCGCAGCGTGTCCGGGATCTCCTTCCGGTTGATGATGAGCACGGCCACGCAGAGCACCGAATAGAGCACCGCGTAGACGATGCGCACGCTTTCGTTCGTGATGAAGAGCTGGGTCGCGAACAACAGGAAGAGCACCGTCGCCTCACGGCCGCCCATGCGCAGGTTCGCGAACACCGCGATCGCGAACGCCGACTGCGCCGCCGTCACGAACAGCTCCTCTTCCTGGCGGTAATCCAGCGGCAGCCCGTCCGTGAAGTGGAACTTGCCGGCCGAGATGAGAAACGCCACCGGCAGCGTGCCGATGAGCAGCGTCCACTGGTTCACTTTCGAGGAGATGAGCGCGCCCATGCCGTGCGCCGCCCGCCCGCGGAACGCCAGCGCCCCCGCCACCAGCACCTCCGGCGATTCTGAAGCCAGTGGCGCCAGCCACTGGATCAGCAAGAACTCCGAGACGCCCAGTTGCCGCCCGAGGTGGATCAGCGCGTCGGCGAACGGTTCGGCCGAACAGAAGATGACCGCCGCCGAGAACAGGAGCAGCCCCGCCACCACGCTTCTTCGCGGCCGGTTCGAAAGCTTTCCCATCGCCCGCGCTGGACCCACCAGCACCGGCTCCTCCGATTCCGCGCGCGTCGTGAACACCAGGTAGGTCACGAACAGCGTCCCCAGCACCATGGTGTCGATCAGGCTGACTGTGTGCCGCAACGGGATGGTAAGGCCGTAGAGCGTGGCCACGGCGAGGAACACGAGTTCGAGCGCCCGCTGGCGGTCGACAACCAGCGTCGTCAGCCGCGTCCGGTAGAAGAAGAGCGCGAACACCACGGGCCAACCAATGCCGATCAGCAGGCGGTTGCCGCCCGTCATGTTCGCGACCGCGAGGCCCTTCTTCGCAACCTCCGGGTCGGCGCCGGCGTCCCATGCCAACACGAAACTCACGGCGTACTCAGGCAGTACGGCGATGAGCGCGATGATCGCGAGCGCGAGGCCCTGCGACATGTCCAGCTCGGCGGTCTCCGCGGCCCAGCCCAGGAGGAACGCCGCCGCAAGGATCGCGAGCCCGAACACCGCCGCCGCGACCGCCGCCGGCGGGTGGATGCCGGCCAGCCGGAGCACGATCCCGGGCAGGCCGACGAGCAGCATCAGGCCCACCACCGCCCAGAGCGGCGCCAGCGAGTGCTCTTCGGTTACCGGGTGCGTGGGATGGGAACTCACTCGTAGAACGCGACGGGCTCAGCCGTCTCCCAGTAGTTGTTGAGGCGGCCCGTGGGCAGGTCGCGCCCCGGGAAAAAGCGGCCTTTGTGCATCTGTTCGACCATCTGCGCGGGGCTCTCAAGGTCCTCTTCGAAGACGGCGACGAAGTAACCGATGCCCTGGGTGGAGTGGGCATCGGAACCGCCGGTCCCGGGCTTGCCGACCGTCTTCGCCACCTGCAGCGCGAAGTAGTTTTCGCGCGGCGTGTTGCAGCCGTTCAACACTTCGATGCCGTGGACGAGCTGAAAAACAGGCAGCCTGGCAGCCTGCTCGGGCATCAGGTTGAACGGCTCCTTGCCTTCGCGCTTGAAGTGCACCGGGTCGAAGAAGTGGCGGAACGGGTGCGCGACGATCAAGAACGCGCCCTGCTCATCCGCCACCTGGCGCAGCTTCTCCAGCCGCCGAATGCCGCCCTCGTAGCCCTTGAGCCCGATCGCGAGGATGTGGCCCATGTCGGTCGAAACTTCCATGCCGTTAGAGACGAAGATACCCTCGTGCTTCTGGCGAAAAGGGGCGAGGTCCCATGACTCCCACATACGGTCGTGCTCAGTGATGTTG
>JBGOVF010000307.1:0-3865 GCA_041477975.1 Tepidiformaceae bacterium | reverse complement strand
GACCATACGCCAAGGATGACAAGGAGCAGCCCACCAAGGAGGAAAACCTCCGAGTGATACTCGGCGGTCAAACGCGAAAGTGCGGCCACCCCGAGGGTGATAGGCAGGAGTACGACCGCTACGCCGGCCGCGAAGACCAGCGTCATCGCCACGAGCGAGTAGCGTGCGCGGAAGGCGCTCGCCAGGTAGGCGGGCAGCAAAAAGGTTACGCAGCAGGGTGCGGCCAGGGCGATCATGCCGCCCAGGAACGCCGCGACCACCGAGGTCTCGAAGAGCAGCGGATCCATCAGGCTTTGGACAACAGAGCGCTACGCGTCTGCTCCAGCCGCTCCCGCAGCAAGGACTCGGAGACATCACCCACGAGCACCATTCGTCCATTGATCAGGACTCCCGGAAGGCCGACGAGCCTGTAGCGCAACGCGACGGCCGTTCCCTGGTCACTGCGCACGTCGAACTCACTCACCTTGAGCTCCGGGAACTCCGCTTCAAGGCGATGAAGGCGCTGCTTGACGTTCGCACAGGGCTTGCAGCCGAAGCCCGTAACCACCCACACCTCGATCGTCTCTCCCATGTTCACTCCTCTGCGGACCGACCCGAGCCGGGTGGTCCATTACTACTCATCGTAGTAATCGTGCACTCGACCTGATTCATCCGTGATGGCCCAAAGCCCCCGGGAATCGGGGCCGAACGGTCCTCGCGGGCATCCGCTTGCGACACGTCACTCAACCGGCAAGGCTCATGGCGCTTGCCGGGCTGCGACGGGCGTAAGGATGCTGGAGTTGAGCGACCTTATACGACCCCCTGTAGTACGATCCTGGGAGCGGCCCGGCCGGCGCAACGTGCGCCCCTGGCCGCAAGGGGAGGACGCGGCACGATGCAGACGGCAGCTTGGCGTGGGAGTGTGCGATGAAAGAGGTGGTCCTCGAGACGCGCGGGTTGCTTCGCGGCAGCTCCGGCCCGGCGCTGGAGACGTTTCTCCGGCGCGCACCCGGGGTCCACCACGGCACGCAAACTCCATGAGCGGGACGGTCGTTGTCGGTTTCGAGGAGTCTGAGATCGCCGAAGCGGAAATACGCCGCCTTATCGAGCAGTGCGGATATCACTGCGGGGGCGAGGTCGTGCCGCACCACGTTTGCGCGCCCGGCGTGGGGGTCGTCGAAGCACCGCGCGGCGAGCGGTCCCCGATGCCAGTGCCTGCCGGGGGACATGCCATACATGAGCCCGCTCCATCGCCGGTCGCGCCAGCGCAAGGCGGCCACGCCGGCCACGAGCCCGGAGCGGCTACTCCGGCCAGGGCGGGGATGAAACACGCAGGCCACGAGGCAGGCGCGCCCACCGGCGAAGTGGCGCAGATGGCGCACGGGATGGGCCACGGGGCAGGGATGAGCATGGACGCGATGGTGCGTGACATGCGCAATCGCTTCTGGCTGACGTTCCTGATCGCGATTCCCGTCTTCCTCTACTCGCCACTCGCGACCGACGTCTTCAACCTCGACCTGCCCACGCCGTTCGGCGTGGCGAACGAAATCCTGCTGTTCGTCCTGTCCACGCCGGCGGTCATCTGGGGCGGACAGATGTTCTTCGTGGGTGCGTACCGCGCCCTCCGGAATCGTGTGCTCGATATGTCGGTGCTTGTCGCGTTATCCGTTGGCGCCGGGTATGCCTTCAGCGTAGCCGCGACCTTCGTGTTCGATGCGGAGGTCTTCTACGAAGCATCGGTCGTGCTGCTGGCGTTCGTCCTCTTCGGGCACTGGATGGAGATGCGTGCTCGCGCCGGCGCCTCCGATGCGATCCGCGCCCTCCTCGACCTCGCACCGCCCACCGCCACGGTGATTCGCGATGGACAACCTGTTGAGGTGCCCACGGCCGAGGTCCTCCTCGACGACATCGTCTTGATCCGGCCGGGCGACAAAATCCCGGTCGATGGCGTGGTCACCGAGGGGGAGTCGAGCGTCGACGAGTCGATGATCACCGGCGAGAGCCTGCCCCTGAAAAAGACTGCCGGAGACGCCGTCATTGGCGCGACCATCAATAAGACGGGCACGTTCCGTTTCCGCGCGACCAGAATCGGCGCGGAAACGGCCCTGGCGCAGATCGTGAAGCTCGTCCAGGTCGCCCAGAACTCTAAGGCTCCGGCACAACGCTTGGCGGACCGGGCCTCGCAGTGGCTAGTCGCGGCTGCGGTGCTCTTCGGCGTGACGACGTTTGTCGTGTGGTACTTCCCGGGGAACGAGAACTTCGTCTTCGCGCTGACGCTAGCGATCACGGTCGTGATCATCGCCTGTCCCGATGCCCTGGGTCTTGCGACCCCGACAGCGGTCATGGTTGGCACCGGCCTCGGCGCGCTGAACGGAATTCTCTACAAGAATGCGACCGCGCTCGAGCAGGCGAGCAAGGTTCGAGCCATCATCTTCGACAAGACGGGAACGCTCACGGTCGGGCAGCCTCGGGTTGTAGAAGTAGCGACGGCCGAAAACCCTGTCGCCGAAACTGAACTGCTGCGCCTGATCGCCTCGGCTGAACAATCGAGCGAGCACCCGCTGGCTCAGGCCGTCGTGGACCACGCAAAGGAACGAGGGCTGACGGTCTCAGAACCCACGACGTTCGAGGCGATACCGGGGCACGGCCTGCGCGCGACCGTGGATGGCCACATCCTGCTCGTCGGCAATCGGAAGCTCTTACGCGACAACGCAATTGACCTGGGTGGTCTCGGTGAGCGCGGTGCTGCCCTGGAGGGGGCCGGCCGCACCGTGGTCTACGCCGCTCTCGACGGCCAGCCGGCCGGGATCATCGCGATTGCTGACGCTATCCGATCCACCTCGCGCGATGCGGTCACCGAGCTGACGCGGCTTGGCGTCCAGGTGGCGATGCTGACTGGGGACAACCGCGCCACTGCGGACCGCATCGCTGCCGAGCTCGGGATCGAGACGGTCTTCGCCGAGGTACTCCCAGGGCAGAAAGCAGAAAAGGTCCAGGAACTGCAGCGGGCGGGAAAGCTCGTGGCCATGGTGGGCGATGGCATCAACGACGCGCCCGCGTTGGCCCAGGCCGATGTCGGCATCGCGATCGGCGCGGGCACGGATGTGGCGATGGAGGCCGCCGATGTCGTTCTCATGAAGAGCGACCCCTTCGACGTGATCGGCGCGATCGCACTCAGCCGCGCCACGGTCCGCAAGATGAAACAGAATCTCGTCTGGGCGGTGGGCTACAACACGATCGCTTTCCCCATCGCCGCAGGCGTGTTCTACCCGGCCCTCGGGCTATTACTACGGCCGGAGATTGCGGCCCTCTCCATGGCCGGCAGTTCTCTGCTGGTCGCGACCAACGCGCTGCTCCTGAAGAGGACGCGGCTGCCCGGCCTGCGCCGAATGCGGAGCGGGAGCAGCGCAGTGGCGGCCATCGATGCGATGGCGGAGGGCGGGCACGCGGACCACTCGGCGTGATCTTCCGTTTCCAGTTCGTGCCTTGGCCCCTGGCCTGATGGACCGGAAATGCGGAACCGCTCGGTCGCGGTGGTGCTCCGACGCTGTGTCGTAGGATGTCTCGAGACCCCCAGCCACCAGGAGTTGTAGCTATGCGAAGAGTGCTGTTGGGAGCCGTCTTAGGTATGGCGTTAGCCCTGTCTGCCTTCGGGTCAGTGGCGGCAGAAGCTTCGCCGGGCGGCGGCCCGGCTTTCGGGCAGCATGTGGCGGGTATGGCCCCTGCTCATCCAATTGATCATGGACGGGACTTCGGCACGTGCGTCAGCGAGCTTGCGATGACCGGGGAGTGCAGCCACCACCCCTAACGGCGTTTGCGGCCTCAATTCTCCTGGAGCGGCTTTGCAGCCTGTCTGCGTTCGATCAGGACGATCGCTGCGCCCAGG
>JBGOVF010000486.1:0-2831 GCA_041477975.1 Tepidiformaceae bacterium | reverse complement strand
GGCGCCATAACGCTGGGCCGCAGTCTATACGGTGCTGACGTGCGGCCGGACGGCAACTTCGCACTATATCAGTTATGCAGTGCAGCACGGTTTACAGGCTGCCACCGGGCATCCACCAGAGCAGTTTTTATGTACTGCCGTGTTACTGAACGACCACGCAGCCGTCACGAGAGTTACGTTGTTCTGTCACCGCCACCCCCTGAACAATCGAGCCACCTGATCGACAACCATGACAGACCGGTTGCGGGCAGGGTGTTTGTTCGGGGGAGCAACGAAATGCAATGGCCGTCCACTGAAACTCAGCCCGAGGCGATACCGCCTCAACGCCTTACGCTCGAAGAGCAACAGCAACTGGTGATGCAGTATGCGCCCCTGGTGCGCCGGGTCGCGCGCTCGTTGCCGCTGGAAATCCCCGGGCTCCTCGAGTTCGAGGATGCGGTTGGCTACGGGACCTGCGGGCTCGTCGAAGCCGTGCGCCGGTACGACCCGGGCAAAGGCACGAACTTCCACGCCTACGCTGTCCAGCGCATCCGCGGCTCCATGATCGACGCGTTCCGCCGCATGGACCGCCTGAGCAGGACGATGCGCCAGAAAGCCCGCGACGTGCAGCGCGCCCAAAGCGAACTCGAGACCATCCTCGGCCGTTCGCCCAACGAACGCGAAGCAGCCGAGCACCTGGGCGTTTCGATCGAAGCGTACCGCGATGCCAACTCCAATTCGCGTTGGGTCACGGTCTCGCTGGACCGCATGCTGGAAAAGGACGACGACGGGGACTCATTTCCCGCCGCCGAGATGCCCACGGCCGACGAGGACATCGACTTCACACGCAGCTTCGAAGAGAAGGAGCTGTATGAGGACCTGGCGCGTTCCGTGCAGGCTCTTCCGGAGCGCGAACGGCTCGTGGTCTCCCTGTATTATGTCGAGCACCTCACGATGAAGGACATCGCCAACGTGCTCTCCGTCTCGGAGACACGCGTCAGTCAACTACATGCCCAGGCCGTCAAGCGTCTCCGCCGCGCGCTTCTCCGAGACGCGGCCTGACGCCTTCCGCCCAGGTCCTACGGAAGCCCGGCGGCGGATGTCGCCGGGCTTCTTCGTGCCCGGAATCGGGGCTCGCACTGGCCCGATCGCTGACGATGTTCTGTCACCGATTGGAAGAAGAGACCCTATTAGGGTGCGGAATCCTGCCGAAGATAGCTATTGATACACCAGTCAGCGCAGGCGGCCCCGGCTGCAGCGTGGACTCGCCGGTGATTACCGGGATCACGGCTCGTGTGCCGCGGGATCCCATTCGGGACGGGGGAGACAGTCATGGCAGACCGATACGATGAAGGCTTCCGAAACCAGGTCGCGTTCGTTACCCATACCCGTGAGTACCGTTCGTCCGATGTGCTGCCGGCGCTTGCACGTCACGGCTTCACCACGACCGAGCGCCCTCACGACCGGGAGACGGAGCGCCTGCTCTCGCAGTTCGAACCTGACCTGATCGTCCTCGCGATAGATCCCCGCCACGACGACGACATCGCGCTCGTCCGCAACATCGCGCGCGGCTCGCAGGCTGCGGTGCTCGTCCTCGCCCCCGGCCCGCACACGCACGGCCTCAGCCTCGCTCTTGAAGCGGGCGCGGATGTCTGCCTTCGCGATACCGACGGCGTTGAGTTGCTGAGCGCGCAGTTGAGCGCACTTGCCCGGCGCAAGTCGTCCGGCCTCGAAGAGCCCGCCGATGACGGACCAAGCTCCATCACCGTTCGCGACCTGATGCTCGACTTCGACCGCTGCCAGGCTGTCCGTGATGAGGAGACGATCCCGCTGACGCCCACGGAGTTCAAGATCCTGGCCTACCTCGCGCGGAACGCCGGCAAGGTGGTCAGCCCGGTCGAAATTCTGCGGGCTGTGCAGGACTACACGTACTCCGACCGCGAAGCCCAGGAGATCGTCAAGGTCTACATCCGGCGCATTCGCCGGAAGGTGGAACTCGACCCGGCAGATCCGAGCTACATCATCAATGTGCGCGGCTTCGGGTACATGCTGGAGCGCCGCGGAAACCGCCGCGACGGCACCCGGGTGAGCGAAGCAGCCTGAGCTTTCGGAGAGGGCGTTACGCCAGTCGCACCACCTTGCCGGTGGTAGAATGGCGGCATGAATGACACCCTTGCGGCCGCTCTCAACCTGTCCGGCGCGCGCGCCACGTTGCGCGATGCCAACGCCGTCCGCCAGCAGATAGACCAGGTCGTCCGCTTTGCCGTCTTCGGCTCTGCAGAGGAGCAGGCGCTCGCCCGGTACGCGATCCACGCGGCGGCCCCCCAGCTTGGTGCGATCCCTTCTTCCATCCAGGGTCTCTATTCCGCCCGCGGCCGGGGCGAGGTCGGCGGTTTCACGGTCCCTGCCGTAAACATCCGTGGCATGGCCTACGACATGTCGCGGGCGCTCTTCCGGGCGATGAAAGCGACAGGCGCGGCCGCTACGGTGTTCGAACTCGCCCGTTCGGAGATGGGGTACACCTTCCAGGAGCCGGCGGAGCTCGCCGCGGTTGTGCTCGCGGCGGCGATTGCCGAAGGCTACCAGGGGCCCGTGTTCATCCAGGGCGATCACTTCCAGGCCAACGCCAAGAAGTTCGCGACCGATCCAGAAGGCGAATCGCGCGCGCTCGAAGACCTCATTCGCAAGGCGGTGGCAGCGCAGTTCTACTGCATCGACATCGACGCCTCGACGCTCGTCGACCTGGGCTTCGAGAGCGTGGCGGAGCAGCAGGCTCCGAATGCGAAACTGACGGCCCGGCTGGCGAAGCTAGTGCGCGAACTGGAGCCGGCAGGCGTCACCATCTCGATCGG
>JBGOVF010000358.1:0-3566 GCA_041477975.1 Tepidiformaceae bacterium | reverse complement strand
TCGGCGGATGATGTAGTTGGTCAATGGTTTCCCTCCGGGACGCGAAACGAGACCGTCCTTCCGTGGAAGGACGGTCTCGCCGTCTGCGAACCCCTAGACCGTTTGGGCTGGACGGCCCGTGGCGGAAGGATCCTTCAAGTTGAGCCAGGCGTTCACGCCTGTCAGGAAGCCGGCGAAGATGTTGTAGCCGGCGCCGGGCTTGCCGGCAGTCGGGTACGTCTTCAGGTTCGGGTGGACGTAGTTCCAGTAGGCGCCGCGCGAGATGTAGTTGTAGAGGACTACATTCCCGAACATGCCGTTCTTGAGCAGGATGTCCTGCACCTGGAGCGCCGCGTCCCGGCCCTTGTTGTAGTCGGTCGTGCCCAGCGCATCCACGGTCAACTTGTCGATGTCGGGGTTGTTGACGTGCTGGAAGTTGCTTGGGCTCGTGCTGTTGTAGGTGTTGAAGAGGTCGGTGCGCGGGTCCGGAGAGTTGACCTGCGAGGTCCACGCGAACCAGTTCGGGAAATTCCCGTTGGAAAGGTTCGGAATGATCTCTTCGTTATAGGTCGTCTTCGTGGACTTGAACTGGGTGACGCCGAGGGCGTCGTTCAGCATCTTGGGGATGATCTGGGTGGTGTCCGGCCACGGGCCAAGCCACGTATCCGGGATCTTGATGTCGACGTCGCCAAGGGCTGGGCCGCCTCCGGCCGCCCAGAGGGCGCGGGCGTCCTTCATCTCGGCAGCGCGGTCGGTCTTGTAGCCGGCGTACTTGATCAGATCGTCCGGCTTGACCGCGTAGCCTTCCTGGAGCCAGGTGACCGGTCCGCTCACCTGGCCGAGGCCCTGGTGGAACGTCTGGATCATGGCGCGCCGGTCGAAGGCCTGGTTCATCGCCTGGACGAGACGGACGTCCTTGAACTGCTTGTTCATGTTCAGGTGCATGAACACCGTGTTGCCAACGCCGGTGAGCGTCTCGGACATCGTGTCCTTGTGCGCATCCAGCACGGCCTTGGTAACCGAGGCATCGGGCGAGCCCCAGGCGTCGACCTGCTTCTGCTCGAAGGCGGTGCGGTAGGCAACCGGGTCTTCGAAGATGCCCGTCGGGTAGATCAGGCCGTCGAAGTGCGGCTGACCCTTCCGAGAGTTCGCCGGGTTCCGCGCCAGGTTGATTGGCTTCCCCGCGCGCCACTGCTTCAGGATGAAGTCGTGGCTCGCCGGCATGGCTTCCTCGGTCAGGGTGCGGTGGTCGCCTTCGAACTTTTCGGTCGCTTCGCGGTTCGGGACGGTGCTGAAGTAGCCTGAGAGCTGGGTCAGGAAACCGCCGCTGGGCTTCGCCAGCGTGATCTTCGCCGTGTAGTCGTCCGGCGTCTCGACCTTGATGCCCTTATAGACGGCGGAGAAACGGAACGGCGTGTCGACGCCATCCTTCGTCTTCGCGTTCGCCTGGCGGTCGAAGTGCCACTTGATGTCCGCCGAGGTGAGGCCGCGGCCGTTAGTCAACGGCGTCTGCTGCCACTTCACGTCTTTGCGGAGGGTGAAGATATAGGTTGAGAGATCCGGGGATTCCGGCAGCTTCGCCGCCAGGTCGCCCTCGACTTCGCCGGTGTCCGGGTTCTTGTAGCGAACGACCTTGTTGATGATGTAGTTGGAAAGCCACGATGTCGGGTCGCCGAATGCGCGGTGGACGTCGACCGAGTCGAACACGTTGCCGCCCAGCCAGGCGCCAACATACACGCCGCCATCGACGGCGGCCGATGCCGCAGCCGTGGGGCTGGCGGCAGCCGCGCTTGCGCTGGCCGCCGGGGTGGTGCCGCTCGGCGCCGACGTTGGCGTGGTGCCGCCGCTGTCGTCATCGCCGCAGCCGACGAGGCCGAGGCTGGCGGCGCCTACGCCCGCGAGGGCGGCGCCCCCGACGAACCGCCGGCGGGTGAAGCGCCCGCTGCTGGCTCGCCGCAACCAATAGTTGTCTTCGTTACGCACGTGGAAAAGTCCCCCTTCGAACCCGTAATACCTGAACGTTTATACGCACCCGGAGCGAGATTGGATGGCTCTATACAGGGTATTCGGGTGGACGAAGTATATGCGGGCGCGTTCGACCGTCAAGCTGCCTATAGAAAGGACACGGGCGCGTGTCGGACTCCTGGGCGGGCTCAACGCGAAGGGGCGAGGGTGGGCAACGCCGCGAGGAAGCCGTCCAACTGCTCGTTGTAGGCGGCGGCCGCCTCGTAGTACACGTTATGCGGCGCCCCTTCGATGACGCGGTACCGCGAATGCGCCACCAGCTCGTGGAGGTATTCGCACATCGGCCGCAGGCCATCGAGCGAGCCAACGACGATGAGCATCGGCGATGTGACCGCGCTCACGCGCGCCCCCAGCGTGCCGCGCTCATCGAGCGTGCGCGGAGCGGGCCCGCGCGGATGGCGCATCGCCTCCAGCCGGGTCGCCGTCGAGCGGATGCGGAGATAGCGTTCGTACATCCGCGGCTGGGAGGCCTTGAACCCTTCGGTGAGCGAATCACCAGTTGGCAGGAACAGCGTTTCGAGGTCGAGCGGTTGAGCCTGGCGGAGCCTCGCTTGCGCGGGATCACGCGGGACGCCCATGCCAGAAGGGATGAGGGCGGTCGCCTCGCCCGGATGCCGTGCCGCCCAGCGGAGGAGCGTGTTCCCGCCCATCGAATTCCCCGCCAGGATGGGGCGCGAAATGCCGAGCGCCGCCAGGAAGCCCTCCAGCTCGTCGGCTCGGTCCGGCTCTTCGGCGTCCCGTGGAGAATTGGAGGAATGGCCGTGGTTCACGCTGTCGTAGGCGATGCAGCGGTAGCGGTCGCGGAAATGCGCGAACTGCTGAAACCAGGCCTCACTGCAGGAACTGTTGCCGTGCAAGAAGACGAACGGCTGGCCGCTCCCCTCCTCGACGTAGTAGATGTCCGTTCCGTTCACATCGATCCAGGCCATGGAGTCACCCCCGATTCGCGAATGGAGGTGATTCTACGCTGAGCCGCTGTCGTCCTCGGGCTGGGCGCCCGCGGTGCTCGCGGGAGGCGGTGGTGGAGCCGGGGCATCGTCCGGGGCGGGCGGAGAGTCCTCTCCCGCGGGCTCGAGGGTGATTGTGTAGCCGTTCAAGACGGCGATCACGGCGAGGATGGCCACCAGCCAGACAGCGAGCAGGGCGGCAAGCACGACGATGGTGAGCGGCAGGTAGACGATGCGATGCTCGCCCTTTTCCACGATGACGTGCCGCCGATTGCTGCGATGGAACAGGGCTTTCGCGCGTTCCGGGTACGTGGTTGGTTCATCGAACCTGGTCATCGGTGCCTCCAATGTGGGACCTGGCCCGGCCGCCTGCGTCCAGCGTCGCAGAAAGGCGGCGGAAAGAAACGTTCCTCGGGCCCGGTCACTTTCTAATCGATATCAAATAATGCAGGGATATCTTCGCGAAGGTACGGCTGAGAGAGCGCCCCGGGCAACACCCCCGTGGCCGGCAGCGCTCCACGCCGCGAAGGGGATGTAATCGTGAGCCAGCCACGGTCTCCCGGTCCTGGTCGAGCGCAGCCTCCGCGGCGGGCGCGGGCCAACCCGTGGAAGAGC
>JBGOVF010000289.1:0-3997 GCA_041477975.1 Tepidiformaceae bacterium | reverse complement strand
TGGACGAGGATCGCGGTCCCGGCGCGGCGCGGCGTGGTGGAGCCGGAACCGGTGCCGAGGAAGGTGATCCTCACTCGCGGCCCAGGACGGAGAAGAGGTCGTCGAGTTCGACGAAGAAGCCGGGAAGGAGCGCGGATTCGAGCTTCCCGTGGGGGGCGATCGGCTCCCCGTCTCGCCGGCCTTCGAACACTTCGACGGTCCGGTCAGCCGGGTCGAAGAGCCAGCAGACCTGAACGCCTCCGGCCCGATAAGCATGACACTTGGCGCGGAGTTCGGTCATCGTCTGGTCCGGCGAGCGGACTTCGACGGCCAGCGTCGGCACGGTGTCGTTTCCGGAAGGGACCCCAGCCGCCCAATACGCAGTGTCCGGGAGGCGATAGCTCGGGGCGTCGCGGAGACGCACCCGCCGTTCGGGGCCCGTTCGCCCGCCATGTGTCTTCCGATAGGCGACGAGGTAGTACTGGAGTTCGGCGACGAGGTCGGCGTGTTCTGCGTTCGGCATCGGCTTCTGCAACACCATCCCATCGACGTATTCGAGGTACGGTTTTTCTTCCGGGAGGGAGAGGTACTCCTCTTCCGTCATGCGGACGCCGTGGTACTTCGAAACGCCGGGCTGGCGCGGTTTCGGCAGGGTGCGTTTCTTCGGAGGATGGATCGCCATTGCCCGGCTAGTATATCAGCGTGTTTTCTGGGCAGCCGATGGCGGTGCAGTCGCCGATGCCCGTACGATGCGCGCGAGGGGGTGCGGCATGTCGGCGAAAGAGTTCTATCTGTTCGGACATTTGATTGGGGTTTTCATGCTCATCGGCGCAGCCGGGCTGAGCACCACCGTCGGCGTGGTCTCCGGGCGGATGTCGTCGGCGCCGGTTGTCGTCGCGCTCCTGGACCTCCAACACCGCGCCGAATGGTTCGCCACGCTGCCGGGGGCCGTCATCGCTGTTGTCTTTGGGTCGCTGCTTGTGGACAAGGCCGGTTACTCAATGAGCGACGCGTGGGTGGGCGCCGCCTACGTCATCGTGATCGTCGCGCTCGTCCTGGACCTTGGGTATCTGATGCGGAAGAACCGGGCCGCCCGGGCGGCGGCGGCCGAACTGGCCTCGGCGAGCAAGGGTATCGACGACAATGTCCGCCGGATGTTGACCGAACCGGTGGTAACGACGGCGGGCGTTCTGCTGGATGTGAGCTTCATCGTGTTGCTGTACCTGATGGTCTGGAAGCCGGGGGCGTAGGGCCGAACGGGGGGCTCAGTCCAGGAACGAACAGAAGGGATGGCCCGCCGGGTCGAGCATGACCCGGAGGTCTTCTCTGCCTTGGTACTCGGCAAGACGCCCGCCCGAGGCAATGGCAAGGGCCACTGCTGCGTCGAGGTCGTCC
The DNA here is from genome assembly GCA_041477975.1 of Tepidiformaceae bacterium. Classification (GTDB taxonomy): domain Bacteria; phylum Chloroflexota; class Dehalococcoidia; order Tepidiformales; family Tepidiformaceae; genus JBGOVF01. Next base: position 2,623 of record JBGOVF010000289.1, on the reverse strand, counting down.
ACTCTGATCTCCAGGTGCAGCATCTTGTCCTGAGCGCCAGGCTCCTCCGGCCAAGTCGGCGGGCGATAGTCACCCGCTCCTGGCACGACAGGCCCACACCCCCGCCGGGATCCCGCATTAGGATGAAGTCGCCGTCGTCGAACGTGATCTCCCAGCCAACAGTCGGCCGTAGAAATCGGCCATGGCTCTCGCGTCGGAGCAGTCGATGTTGACCGTCTGCAACCGCAACGCTGGACGAACAGAGAACCCTCGTTTGGCCATCCTGCGTTCTATCGGTCGAGGACGGCGAAGAGATCGCCGAGGGCCAGCGAAAAGCCGGGCATGAACGACGTCTCCAGTGCTCCATCGGCGGGGATCGGCTCGGCATCCCGATCGCCCTCGAAGACCTCGGCCGTCCGAGCCTCGGGATCGATCAGCCAGCAGACATCGACTCCGTGGGAGCGGTAGAAGCGGCACTTCTCCGCGAATTCCTCGCGGGGGCGGTCCTCGCTTGTGAGCTCAATGGCAGCCGTCGGAGGAGTCGCATAGCTCTCCTCATCAAGCCGGCGGTCGGGTGACCAGTACGCCACGTCGATGACCCGAAAGTCTCGATCATTGAAGACCATGTCTATGGACGTGTACCCATCCCCGCCCTGCTCCTTCGCGTATTGGTCGAAGACTTGCATCAGAGCTCCGAAGACGGACGAGTTTGCGCGATCCCGCCAAGGCTTCTGGCGCACGCGGCCTTCGTGAAGCTCCAGGTAGGGCTTGTCGAAGGGTAACCTTCGAAACTCCGCCAGCGTCACTTCCAGCCCGTCCGAAGGTGACAATGGCAGGTCCGAGGGGGCGGCCATCAAACGGCCAGCGGGTCCGTGGTCAGCATTTCCAGGTCTTTGTTCAGCGCCGGCAGCCGGTCGATGCCGACATCGTCCAGCAGGGCAACGTAATCCGCGACCTGCTTCTCGCGCAGCTTGCGGAGTTGCTCCACGCCGGCGCTGATTTTCTCCAGGCCGTCGGCGAAGAGGACGACGAGCGACTCGCGTTCCGGGTGGCTGTGGCGCAGTTCGACCGAGAGGGCAGCTTCGGCCCGGCCCAGCCAGAAGTTCACGTTTTCGCGGCCGCGCTGGTGGTGCTGGATGTACCAGAGGAGGTGGCGCTTGCCGTATTCCAGGTGGCGGCGGGAATCGCGGGCCATGAGCCCGAAGAGCTTCGCATCGAGGTCGGTCTTCGCGAAGTCCTGGTAGGCCTCGAACAGCGTCAGCTCGAAAGACTTGTAGACGACATCGAGCGCGGTGATCATCTCGGTGAATTTGAGCCCGCCGTACCAGGCGCGGTAGAGGGCGCCGAGCGGGGCCTGGCCCAGGCCGCCGCCGTTGGCGAGCGCCCGCTTGCGAAGCGCCTCCACCTTGTGGCCGGCATCGTAGACCTGCGTGCCGAGGAACAGCTTTACATCGTGGAAGCCGTAGCTGACTGGTTCGAACCACTTCGAAATGATCTTCTGCTCGACCAGGCCGTGTGAGCTATAAATGGTGGCCAACTGGCAAACGGCGCGTTCGACTTCTTCCGGCAGATCCTTCAGGCCGTTCGCCCAGTCGAGGTCGGTCGCGGGGATCCAGCGGTCGCGGATGGCGTCTTCGTAGAGCACGGCGCAACCTTCGGCCCACACCTCGGACTTGTCGAAGATGTAATAGCTGCCCGGCGCGTAGTTTTCCGGGGAGGGGTGCGATCCCAGCGGGGTGTCGTTCTCGTAGGGCCAGTGGTCGGGCACCTGGCCGTAGGTGCCGATGTTGATGCGGTCGAGCGTCATCCCTTCGGGGCCGACCTCCGCCATCATGCCGCGCTCGGATTTGGTGCGGATGAAGTTGAAGGTGACGTTCGCCATCCGTTCCGGATTCTTATCGACGAGGTCCAGGTAGCTCGCGACGCGTTCCGCCGGGATCTTCATCATCGCCAGGTTGGCGACGGTGACATCCTTGATTGCGGACGCCTCGATGCGAGTGAGCAGGTCTTCCGGCCAGCCGAGTTGTTGGCCCCGGGTCTTTGTGGCGGCTTTCAGTTCCACGATCGGGTCTCCTTCAGGGGGTTACGCAACACCACCTCCCCAATTCGGGGAGGTGGCGATGGGGTTCCAAATGTGTTTCGAGCGCCGGGGCCTAGTTGACCGGGTCCAGGAACTCGCGCATACCCGCAGCCATCCGCTCGCGGCGATCGCCGAGGCCGATGACTTCGAGGCGGTGCATGTATTCGTTGATCTGGCGCTTGCGCATGATCATGAGCTTGCCGAAGCCTTCGTCCAGGTGTTCGACGCCGCCGCCGGCGAGAATCGCGAGCGCTTCGCCGGTCGTCGGGTTCGTAGTCAAGCTGGCCTGCTGGCTCTGGCCGAGCGCGCCTTCCTGGATATCCAGGTAGTGGTGCAACTCTTCCTTGCGCCAGGGCTCGGTGTCCATCACGTACTTGAGGTGGGTGACGCCGAAGGCCAGGTGGCGCGATTCGTCCTGGGCGGACAGGCGGAAGATCTTCTTCTCCGCATCGTTCTGCGAAATCAGCTCACCCATCCGGAAGAGCGTCTGGACGAAGCCTTCGCCAACCAGGTGGAGGAGGGCCGTCATTTCGGTGAAGTCGTCGACGCTGAGGAGGTTGATGG
>JBGOVF010000495.1:0-2787 GCA_041477975.1 Tepidiformaceae bacterium | reverse complement strand
TCACGCGCGAGCTGTACCAGCACGACCTGGAGCATCTCTGGCAGGCGAGGCGGATGCTGGATGCGCTGGCGGGCGCTTTGCGTTGACGCTGCGCGCCATTCCACCCTTTCCCGCCCAACTCGCTGCCGACCCCGAGGCTCCCTACTTGCTCTTCTTCGACGAGGGTATTGAGGAGCTGGTGCTGGCGACCAGCGCCGTGGGGTTGGGGATCAGTCTCGACGGGACAACCGCGCGTGTCGCGGCGCCGGTGCGGGAGGCACGGCGGCTGCGGGACGAGCTTGAGGCACGCGAAGCCGGGGGGCTCGCCAAGGCGCTGACGAGGCTGCTTGAGCCCGTGATTGCCTGGAAGTTGCGGACTCGGGCGCTGGACCTGGGCCGCGCGCACGTGATGGGCATCGTCAACCTGACGGACGATTCGTTTTCCGGTGACGGCGTGGGTAGGAGCGTAGAGGCCGCCGTGCGCCGGGCCGCGGAGCTGCGGGAGGCCGGGGCCACGATCATCGACGTGGGCGCGGAGACCGCACGCGCCGACCGCCCCGCGTTGGACGAAGCCGACGAAGCGGCGTTGGTGCGACCCGTGGTGGCCGTGCTGACGCGGGAAGGACACGTTGTTTCGAGCGATACGTACAAGCCGGGCGTCGCCCGGGCGGCGTTGGAGGCTGGGGCGGAGCTGATCAACGACATCAGCGGTCTGACGCTCGGCGCCGGCGCGGCGCAGGAGGCCGCCAACGCCGGCGCAGGTTATGTCCTGAACTACAGCTACAGCGAACCAAAGCGGCGGCCGGATTCACCGCCGCTCTACGGGGATGTGGTTGCGGAAACGGTGGAGTGGATGGAGAAGCGCATCGCGCAGCTCGGCGAGCTTGGATTGCCCGACGCTTCGATCGCGGTCGACCCGGGCATCGCGTTCGGGAAGAGCCACGATGAGGACCTACAGATGTTGCGACGCATCGGGGAGTTGCGGACCTTCGGGCTTCCGGTGCTGCTCGCCCACTCACGCAAGAACTTCATCGGCAGCGTGAATGGCCAGCCGCCGGCGGAGCGTGACCTGGAGACGCACATTGCAAGCGCACTGGCGTTCGAGCAGGGGGTGCGCATCTTCCGCGTACACGATGCGGAAGGCGCGCGGCGCGCCCTGAAGATCGCGGCAGCGATCGTCGCCGCGGCGCCCGGGGCGTACGCACCGGGCCGAGAGAGCTGGCCATGGCGCGAGGGAGCGTCGGCGACGCACATGACGCAGCAGGAGCCAGACAAGGCCGCCCCGCCTGGCCAGCGCTGGTAGGGAGCCGCCGCCTCAGTTGAAGTTCAACGTTGGGGTGATGCCAACGCCATCTATCCTCCACGAGACACCCTGGCCACGGGCGTTGGTCGCAATCGTGCCGCGGGTCTGGCCGTCCCGGCTGAGTATCCAGAGTTCGTTGCCACCGTCGCTGTTGCGGGGGTAGTACTGGAGCAGGATCCATGCCCCGTCGGGCGACCAGATGACGGGCTGCGGGCCGTTGTATTCGCTCACATCGAAGTCCGCGATCCTGGTCCGCGCGCCGCCTTTTACCACGAACACGGCGCCGTCCTTGTCCACGGTGACTGACTCGCCGTTGACGGAGACTGAGCTGGAATCGATGGGCATCTTGCCCGGCTGGACGATGCGGCCGGTGTCGCGCTCGACCTTCGTAGCCAGGTCGATTTCGCGGAGTACAGCACCGCGCTGGTCGTACATCACGATGCCGACCGTGTGGTCATCGATCCAGGCGATGGGGCCGCCGATGTTGTTCGGCAGGCAATACGCCTGTTCGCTGCGGGCGCCAGAGGCTGCCGCCCGGACGATGCAGCCATCCGCATCGACAAAGACGAGCTCGCCCGGAATGGACGCGTTGGGTTGTTTGGTGAGCGAGGGCGGCGACGGATCGTGGCGGCCGAAGGCGAACACCAGGACAATCAGCAGGGCGAGCGCCGCGAGCGCGACGATCACGGCCGCGGCCACCAGGCGGTCGCGGACGGTCACGCGGTCGCTCGCTTCCACGGCTGCCAGCGAGCCATACCGAGCACCACGGCGACCAGAAGAGCGCCCAGCACGATGAGCGCCGCAGCCTGTGCCGAAGGCTCCGCCACGTGGTCGATGATAGACGTGATCAGCGCCAGGAAGACCAGGGCCACGCCGGCGATGAGATAGACGAACGTTCCGCGCCAGATGCCCAGGGCGAGCAAGAGCCCGGCAGCGACGAACGCAAGCGGCTCGTAGCCAACCGCCTCGCGACCGGCGAGGTACGTGCCAAACGCGAAGCCAGCGGCGGATGCCGGCCGGGCGGACAACAACGGCGTCAGGAGACCGAGTTCGGCCAGGACGATGCCCGCGCCACCGAACGCGGCGAGCGAGAGGCCCGCCACCGCAGGGTTGAGGTCACCCGAGTTGAATTCATTCGAGCGCAGCCCCAGCGCGATCGACATGAGCACGAGCGCTCCAGTGAGGCCGACCACCTGCGGGTGGCTGGGGCCCACCGCCCAGAGGCCAATCGCGAGAAGCGTCGCAGTCACCGCGGCGCCAAGGACCACGTTCTCGTCTGCCCAGTCGCTGTTGGCGCCGATGACGGCGGCACTTGCGGCGAGCAGGGCGTTGGCGAGCAACCACGCCATCTGGCCGCCGCGCCCGAGGCCGGGCGAGCCCGTGCGGCGCATCACCTGCCCAACGAGCAGCGCGAAGAGCCCGGGCCCGCCCGTAACCGCAACTCGTGCCCAGTCGTCGAGGTCGTCCCACGAAATCGTCACAAGGATGAACACGCCGACGGCGAT
>JBGOVF010000271.1:0-4210 GCA_041477975.1 Tepidiformaceae bacterium | reverse complement strand
CGTTCACGCTTACCAACGCGTCTCGATGACCAGCCACGCCGTGAATGCCCGCCTCGCCGTGGGAGCGGGCGAAACCGGACTCGTGCCGCGGTCCGCCTTGAGACGCGCCTCCCGAAGCCGTCTCCCCTTCGTCGATCGGCTCCCGCTTTCGCTCGAAGCGCGAGAACGGATGCGGCTCGAACTGGAACGGGCCGGCGATCCTCTTACCGCAAACGAATACATCGGGCTCCGAACAGCAGCAGCCGGCGTCGGTGGTGTTGCCGGTCTGGCGCTCGCGGCCGCAGCCGGGATGCCGGGCTGGCTACTGTTGTTGCTTTCGCTCGCGCTGCTGCTCACGGGCTGGCTGCTCCCAAGGATGTATGTCGGCCGGGTCCGCTCACGTCGCGAGACGCAGATTGCGACGCAGCTACCAGAAGCGCTGACCGCCATTGCGAAATCCTTGCGCGCCGGCACAGGGCTGCTCCAGGCGCTTGGCTACGCCGCCACCGAAACACCGGCGCCCCTCGGCACCGAGCTCCAGGTCACGCTTCGCGAACTCCAGCTCGGCGCTGATGCGGACGAAACGTTTGGCCGGATGTCGGCCCGCGTCGGCAACGCGGACCTGGATATAGCCATCACCGCGATCCTCATTCAGCGTTCCGTGGGCGGCAACCTCTCCGAAATCCTGACGAACGTCACCCGCACGATCCGTGAGCGCGTGAAGCTCCAGAGCGAGATCCGCGTGCTCACTGCCCGGCAGAAGCTCCAGGGAAACCTGGTGAGCGCATTGCCGGTGGTAGTGGCGGTCGCCTTCATCGCGCTGAACCCGGATACGGGGAAGCTGCTCTACAACAACGGCGTCGGCCGCATCGCACTTGCGGTCGGGATCGGCTTCGAACTGCTCGGGCTCTGGCTGATCCGCCGCATGTCGGTGATCGAGTACTAGGAGGACGCATGCTGTTCATCATCTTCGTCCTTGTCCTGTCCGCCGTGACGCTGGCCAGCTGGGAACTGCTTCGCCCGAAAGTCGACATCGTGGGGGATCGCCTGGGGACCACGTCACGCCGGGTCTCGACTGCCCCGCGAGAGAGCCTGGTCCGGCGAGTGGCGCGCGGGACGGGAACGCGGCTCGGCCGGACGTTCGGCCGCCTCTTGCCCCAAAACTTCGTCCGTGGCGTCGATCGGATGCTCGTCATGGCCGATGAGCCGTGGCCGCTCGTGGGCTTCCTCGGCGCATGGGCGGCATCGACGTTCGCCGGCCTGCTGCTCGTCGTCTACATCGCCGCGGTGAAAGAGGGGATCACTGCCCTCCAGGTGGGCACACTCGCGGTCGCGCTACTGCCCGCCTTCGCGCTCCTGCCGTACATGGTGCTGCGCAGGCGCGTCATCAACCGCCAGCGGGCCGTGGTTCGCGCCCTGCCAGATGCCCTGGACCTGCTCGTGACCTGCGTTGAAGCCGGCATGGGTGTCGATGCTGCCTTCGCCACGGTAGTAGACAAGACCTCCGGGCCCCTCGCCGAGGCGCTCACCCAGTACTTGAAGCAGGCCGCCCTGGGACTCTCGCGTCGCGAGGCGCTCAGGCGAGTTTCGGATCGAACGGGCGTATCGGAGTTCATCGGCCTCGCCGCCGCCGTGAGCCAGGGCGAAGACCTCGGCACCCCGGTCGCCGATGTCCTTCGCCTCCAGGCCGAAGACCTTCGCCTGGCGCGGAGAGAACGCGCTCACGCGGCGGCTCAGCGGGCGCCCGTCCTGATGACCATCCCCTTGGTTGTCTGTTTCATGCCGGCGATGGCGGCTGTGGTAATCGTGCCCTCAATCCTCAACCTCGTCCGGTTCACCGGCACGATCGGCGGGCATTGAGAGTGGCGTCTGCGACGGCATCGCTGAGTGCGGTGGGCAGTTGGCGTCGGACCGATCTGGTCGCAGGCGCAATCGCCTGTGCGGCGTGGGCGACGGCCATCGCCCGCGCGGAAGACGTAACACACCTCACCGCCATGGGATCGGCTGGCACGCTGCTTGCCGCCATCGCGTGGTTCGACTTTCGGACGCTGCGTGCGCCGAACCTGATGGTCCTTCCCGGATTGGCGGTCGTCCTCTGCACCGCACTCCTCTTCGGCACCGATGCGTTGTTCCAGGCAACGGCCGGCGCTGCCGTCGCGTTCGCCCTGATGCTCCTCGTGGCAATGGTGGGACGGGGCGCAATGGGCCTCGGCGATGTGAAGTTCGCCGCCCTCACCGGGGCAACTGTCGGATTGCGGCTCGTGCTGCCCGCGCTCGTCGTTGCGTTCGTCATTGGCGGCGTCGTGGCTGCGGTCGTCCTCGGCTTTGGTCTGCGTCGAAGGAAGGACGTCGTGGCGTTCACGCCTCTGCTCGCCGCCGGCGCCATCGCGGCCATGGCGTTCTATCCGGGATACCTCGCAGGTTGAAATGACGTCGCCATCATCCCGGGTGGTCCGGAACCTCCTCTTGCTGCTGATGTGCGTCGGCCCCGGTGCGCTCGGTCTTCGGAACGCTCACGCAGACGGCGAACTCACGGTCGCTATTGCCGCGGTTGACGATTCGGCGTTCCCAGTCGTCACCGCTGTTTTCACCGTTGATGATGGCGGCCGCCCCGTCACGTCGATCCCCCCGGCCGGTTTGACCGCCGCTGAGGGCGGTTCCCAGGCAACCGTCGTGTCCGTCGTGAGCGCGCCGGACTCCCAGATCCCCCTTGGCCTGCTGATCACGATCGATACCAGCGGCAGCATGGCGGGGGCGAACATCGTGCAGTCCCAGGCCGCTGCCGCGACTCTCATCCGGAGCCTGGCTCAAGGCGACTCGGGAGCGATTATCACCTTTTCCGATTCAGTCAGGATCGCCGCCGCTTTTACCCAGAAGAGTGACGAACTGCTCCAGGCCGCGGCTTCCGTTCGCGCTGAGGGGAACACGGCGCTCTACGATGCCGTCGGCCAGTCGGCGAAGCTCGCCGCGGCGTCCGGGATCGGCCGTCGAGCGGTGGTGCTCCTTTCGGACGGGGAAGACTTCGGCGGCCGATCCGCTCTCAGCCGCGAACAGGCCCTCGCGCAGGCGGCATCAGGCGGCGCCCTGTTCTACGTGATCGGCATTGGTACCGAAACCGACCGGACATTCCTGCAGGACGTGGCGTCGCGCTCCGGGGGCCGGTTCTTCGAAGCGAAAAGCGCGGCTGACATTCCGGGCGTCTTCGCTTCGATCCAGGCCGTCCTTCGCAGCCAGTTCGTCGCCACCATCCGCAGCACCGGGCCACCAGGGGCACGCTCGCGTAGCCTTACCCTCACGGTCGCCATCGATGGCAAAACGGGGACCCAGGTTCGGACCTACGAAACGCTCCGCCCGCCGGTCGTCCAGCAGCCCACGGCGACGCCACAGCCAGCCACCCCTGTGCCCGCGGCCACCGCTCCGGTTGAGGCGCCCGCTCCCGCGGCGGCTGGGAACAGCTCGAAGGTCGCCGTGGCGTTGGGGGTCGCGGGATTACTCGGTAGCGCCGGGCTTGGCGCGTATATCTGGCGGCGGCGAACTCGGCCGAGCTCACCCGAACTCGTATCTTCAACGCCAGCCACCCCGCTGCCGGCCCGTGTCTCCGTTCCCCGCCAGGAGACGGCCGGGAGAATCACCGTCATGCGTGGCCCCGCCACAATCGAAATGATTGAGATTGATGGCGGTCCTGTCACCATAGGCAGCGCCGCTACGTGCACTCTCCAGCTCCCGGCGGAGGCCGGCGTCGCCAGCGAGCACGCCCGGCTCTGGTGGCGCGATGGCTCACCAATGGTTCACTCCCTCGGAACGAGCGCGCCAACGCTTCTCAACGGCGAACCCGTCCAGTGGGCCTCGCTTGCGGACGGCGATCAACTGACCGTTGGCCCGTTTGTGCTGCGCTTTAGCCGCAACTCCTCCAACGGCTACGGTCCTCGTTGATCGCCTCACTGCTGAAACACCGGGAGTGATGTGGGCGTTGGAGTGGGCGGCCGCTTGGTGGGGGTCGCTGTGGGCGTGCGCGTCGGCGTCCTGGTCGCGGTCGCAGCGGGGTTCGGGGTCGTCGGCGAGGCGGTTGCGCTGGCGGCGACAGAGGTTGCCGCGCCGCTACCGGGCGTATCGGTCGCTGTTACCGCCGCGTTGGGCGGCACCGGCGTGGCTGGCAGGGGCGTGGGCGTCGGGCGCGGAGCAGTGCCGAAGTCGACGTATGCCTCCGGGTTCACCGGCACGCCGGCATACG
>JBGOVF010000251.1:0-4383 GCA_041477975.1 Tepidiformaceae bacterium | reverse complement strand
TCGCCGTCGACACGGGCGCCTACGCCGTCGGCAAGCTCATCGGGCGCCACAAGATGGCCCCGAAAATCAGTCCCGGCAAAACGTGGGAGGGCGCGATTGGCGGCTACGTGGCCGGCGCTGGCGCTTGCTTTGCGCTCAATGGCCTGCTCGATGGCGGGACGAGCGCAGTGACCCTCGCGCCGCTCGCGGTGGCCCTGCCGCCCTTTGCAATCGCCGGCGACCTGTTCGAGAGCTGGATGAAGCGCCGCATGGGCGTGAAGGATGCCTCCGGCCTGCTTCCCGGCCACGGCGGATTCCTCGATCGTCTCGATTCCATCCTGTTCGTCTTCCCCGTGCTATACCTGTTTCTTCGGCTGCGGGTGCTTTGACGGCCTGCGCACGAACCTCGAGGGAGCCGGTGTTTAGCGCCTCCATCGCCTGGACCATCCCTCCGGTCACGAACGGTGCCTGACCCACCAGTCCGCGGCCTCGATTCTCTGGCGCTCGGGGAATCCGGAGTCCCAATCCTCCTCCGCAAGCGCGTCAGCGCCGCTCTCGCGGCCGCTTTTTGCGCGCTGGTCGTCGCCTACTTCGCCGCCGCGCAACTACTCGGCATCTCCCTCACATTCGATGCCGAACCGTTCCGCGACTGGGTCGACCGCTTCGGTATCCTCGGACCGATCGTCTTCATCGTCGTCATGGCGCTCTCTGTCCTGTTCGCGCCGATCCCCAACGTGCCCATTTTCATTGCCGCAGGCCTTGCCTGGGGACCTGTCGTCGGCACGGCCTATTCCATGGCCGGGCTCACACTCGGTTCAGCGATGGCCTTCTACGCGGCCCGCTACCTGGGCCGTCGTCACCTTCGCCGGCTGGTCGGCCAACACCACGCCGACCGCCTCGATCATCTTGCTACCACCATGGGCGGCCGAGTGATCTTCTGGTCCCGCGTACTCCCTGCGGTGAACTTCGACTGGATCAGCTTCGTCGCCGGCATGACCGCGATGCCATTCCATGTGTTCATCATCTACAGCTTCTTCGGCATGCTTGGGCCCACCGCGCTCACGGTGACGGCCGGCGATTCGCTCTCGCATAACCCCGCAATCGCGATCGCCATCGCGGGCGTGTGGATGGCAGCGATCCTGCTCTCGGCTGCCTTCTTCTGGCGCCGTCGCCGTCGATGGGGCCGGGCCAGCAGCGCGGATGCACGTACCTCAGCGGATCCAGGCCCTGAATTCGGGAATCCGGGATAGGTTCGTCAGGGAACTGCCTATCCTCCAGCGATCTCAGGGGGAGGACAATCCCGCCAGTCTTCGACCTGGATGCCGACACATGGACGCCTCTCGCCAGCCCACCAACCTCCGCCTCCTTACTCCATTTGCGCGCGAAGCTATGCCGGAACATCCCTCTCCTGCGCGGCCGTTCTTCGCGTCCGCCGTCCGTGGCCGGTTCCGCACCGACCCGCTCTGTGGCGTGGCCACGCGCCACGTCCTCCTCGAACGGCTGGACACGTTGGGTGAGCTTGCACCGCAAGCCCCGTTGTCGTTTCTCGTCGTCAAGCTTCACGGCCTCGCCGCAATAAACCACGAACTGGGGTTCCAGGCCGGTGATGCGGCGCTCCGGGATGTCGCTGAATGCGTCTCCAGGTTGACCCGTGCAACGGACATGGTTGGCCGCCTGGCCGGATCAACCTTCGGCGTGGTGCTGCAAAGCACCGGGGCTACGGCCGCCGGCGCGGTGACGGCACGGCTTGCGCACCACCTCGGGCAACTGCCGTCGAGGGGACGCCAACTCCGAGTCACCGTATGCGCGGCTACGGGAACAGGGATCAATGCCGCCATGCTCCCCCACGCCGCCACCGATTCATTCGGCGACTGCGGCTGAATCAGCGCGAGAGCGGAACGGAGAGGTCGGCGCGATCTTTCAAGTCCAGCACTACCGCGACTTCCTTACAGTTCGTGAAGAACGGACAGCGCACACACTCGTTCCACACCTTCTGTGGAAACTCCATCACGTTCGCCACCCGAAAGCCCTGCTTTTCGAAGAACCCTGGGCGGTAGGTCAGCGCGAACACCCGGTCGAGCCCGAACGCGCGCCCATCTTCGACACAGGCCGCGACGATCGCGGCGCCAATGCCTTTCGCCTGCACATCCTCGGCCACCGCCAATGACCGCACCTCGGCGAGGTCCGAACCCATGATGTGGAGCGAGCCGCAGCCCACGATTGCGCCATCGAGGCGCGCCACCTTGAAGTCGCGAATAGCCTCGAAGATTTCGCCAACGGGCCGATGGAGCATGTCGCCGCGGTCCGCCCAAAAGGTCACAAGTCGGTGGATGACCTCGGCGTCGGAAAGTCGGGCAGGTTCGATGCAGAGCAAGCAAGTTCTCCAGGGGAATCGGGTGGGCGTCGCCGGTAGCCGCTCAGCGCGCGCGGCGGGCAGGGGCGACGTGCGTTGCGTCGCCCCGAAACTCCCCATGGCCGGTAAACCTGCACATTGAAGGCCTAGTTTACGTCACCCACCCGCCTTCGCGACAACTGCCGCGACGTTCAGCGTGAGCGCGGTCCGGTGTAGTCTTCGGAACATCTCCGTTCAGCCAGTCGCGGATTCGAGGAATGCAGATGCGCGTCGCGGTAATGGGCCAGGCTGCATTCGGCGAGGCCGTGCTCAAGCGGCTGGCCGAAGCCGGCTTCGAACTCGTCGGAGTGAGCGCCCCGCCGCCTCGCGAGGGCGCCCGACCGGACGCCCTCTGGGCGGCCGGCGAAGCCGCCGGCATACCCCTTGTTGCGACCGAATCGCTTAAGACCGCGGAGGGGATCGCCGCCTGGCGGGAGACCGAAGCTGACCTCGCGGTCATGGCCTTCGTCACCGAGATCATCCCCGCCGAAGCGCTGGCCGCGCCCCGCCTCGGCACGATCCAGTACCACCCCAGCCTGCTACCGCTCCACCGTGGCTCCTCGGCGATGAACTGGGCGATCATCAACCAGGACGCCGAGGCCGGGCTCACCATCTTCTGGCCGGATGAAGGCATCGACACTGGTTCGGTCCTCCTTCAGAAGACGTGCCCGATCGGGCCGAACGAAACGGTAGCTTCGATTTACTTCGACCGGCTGTTTCCAATGGGCGTCGAGGCGCTCGTGGAGTCAACGCAGATGGTCGCCGCGGGCACTGCCCCTCGAATCGAGCAGGACCATCGCCTGGCCACCTACGAGCCGCCTTGCACTGACGTGCACGGCCGCATCCGTTGGCACGAGCCGGCACAACGCATCCACGCGGTCATCCGTGGATGCAACCCGCAGCCAGGCGCCTGGACTGTGTATGAGGGCGACAAGCTCCGGTTGTTTGACTGCGATCTCACCGGCCAAGAGGAGGCCGGTATGCCCGGGCGGATCCTCCGGGTCGGCGAAACGTCGTTCGAGGTGCGCCTGAACGGCGGTGTGCTTCGCGTCCACCGCGTCCAGGCGCCGGGCCAAAAGAAGATGCCCGCTGCGGAGTGGGCTCGCGCCGCGGGCATCGATGAGGGATTTCGCTTCCGTTAGTTCTGGTTCGGCGGGCGTGTCGGCGCCGTGCGCGTCGGCGTTGCCCCGGGTATGCCCGGCTGGGGCGTGATCGTGCCCTGCACGCCGGGCTGCTTCCTGATGTTGATGACCACCGAGGTGGCGAGGCCCTTGCCTTCGTCCGTACTCAGCTTGACCGTGTAAACGCCGTCCTTGAGTGACGTTATGTCCAACGTCCCGAGCACGCCGTTGATATTCGCCGTGCCGCTGCCAATGGTCTTCCATTCCGTCGGAGAAGTGCTCTCGCCGACCTCCAGCTTCCATGTCTTTAGCTTCGGCACGTTCACTGTCCCGACGATCTGCGTCGTCGCGCTCACCGTCTTGCCGTTCGACAGATTGGTGATACCAACCGCGACCGCCCCGTTACTCTTCTCCGTGGGCGCAATCGGGATGTTCATTTCCTTCGCGAGCTCAATAGCGGGTTCGGGCTTGAACGCCGGCAGCTTCACGAACTTCTTCATCTCGCGGTACTGGGCGGGCGTGTCGTCGGTCGCGAGGAGACCATTGCGCGTGTCAATCTCCTTCTCCTCGCACGCGGATTCGTAGGTCACGTCAGTCCGCACCCAGGCCGTCACCTTCTGGTCGCACCCGCCCGGAAGGCCTTGCGAAGTCGTCGGCGACTCGATTTCGCGCTCCGCCACGTTTTTCGGGCGCAGGTCCGTAAACCCTCTCGTGATATCGGTCACGCCCTTGCTCACCAGGGACGCGTGGTACATGCCCATGTAGTTCTTGTAGAGCTTGAGGGTCGCGTTCGCCGCCGCGAAAGAGCGGTCGTTCACGAGCTCGTTCGTGGCGTTGCCGACCCACACGGCCGTCCCCGCGTGGCGCGTGAACCCGGTCGTCCACGTCTCC
>JBGOVF010000106.1:0-7017 GCA_041477975.1 Tepidiformaceae bacterium | reverse complement strand
GTCCTCGTCGAAGCCGACCGCACGTTCTCGAACCAGGCGAAGCCGTTGTTCTTCGCCGAAAACCGGGAGCGATACGCCCGCTGGGAAGCCAAGATCCTCTACGTCGCAGTCGAACACGACGGGACCGGCCTTGATTTCTCCAGGCCCGCATTCTGGGATCCGGCTCGCGGGCCATGGTCCCTCGAACGGCGCCAGCGTGATGGCTTCGCCATCATTACGCACATGCTCGAAGACAATGACGTGATCCTTGTCAGCGATGTCGATGAGATCCCGGCGTCGGCCGCCATCCGGCGAGCGGTGGCGCGCCTGTCCTCCGCCACTGCCGCCGTCCCGGGATACGTCTTCCGCCAGGTGATGCACCACTATTACCTCAACATGCAAAGCACCGGCTTGGACCGCCTGCACCACGGCACCTGCGCCGTGCGCGCGAGCTATTTCCGCGACACAGCCCCCAACCGCATCCGCTCCGCGCGCTGGCAATTCCCGAGGATCGGGGGCGGAGGCTGGCACTTCTCGTTCCTGGGCGACCCCGCGGAGATCGCCCGGAAGATCCGGTCGTACTCTCATCAAGAGTTCAATCGGGCTGAAGTCACCAACGAGCGGCGTATAACGAGGGTGGTCCGCACGGGGTCCGGAGTCACGGATACCTTCGGCCACTTTTACGAGCGGCATCCGCTGAGCGACTATCCGGCTGACCTGGCCGCAATCCTGGCCCAGTACCCACACCTGCTTTGCACGCAGCCAACCGCGGTCTCTCCGTTCAACTTCCCGCGCCAGCTTTTGCGCGGCTTTTCGAAGAGCGACCGGGCGATGGAACTGGTGGTCCGGGGAAGGCGCCGGGTAGGATTCTTCGAACGGCGCGTCCGCGATCTCGTCCAGGCAGCCCGTTCGCGCTAAGGTCGATCCGGAGTCCACCTATGCCAACCGAGATCATCTACGAATCGCACTCCCTCACGCTCGACAACGAGTCCGGCCACGCGACCGGCTGGCTGCCCGGCGAACTCTCCACCGAAGGCCGCCGTCTCGCGGCAGAAATGGGCGAACGCTACCGCGATGCGGGCCTCGTCGCCGTCTTCGTCTCGGACCTGCGTCGCGCCGTGCAGACGGCCGAGATCGCGTTCGGCAATTCGGGGCTGTCCATCCATCAGGACGCACGTCTGCGCGAATGTAACTACGGCGACCTCAACGGGATGCCCGTCGCCCAACTCGCCGTTCAACGCTCGAAGCACATCGAGGTCCCCTTCCCCAACGGCCAGAGCTACCGCGGTGTGGTCGACCAGACGCGCTCGTTCCTGGCAGACCTCGCCCGCGACCACGATGGCGAGCGCGTCATCGTCATCGCGCACTCAGCGAACAAGTGGGCGCTGGATGTCCTCCTCTGTGGCGCCCGGCTCGAAGACCTGGTCGATGCGCCATTCGGCTGGCAGGAAGGCTGGCGCTACACCCTGCCGTCCGGCTGGGCCGGCGAACCCGCCGCCGCTCGCAGTTAACCTTTCGGCCCGGCTGCCGTTCCATCTCCTACATGTCCGCGCCAGGACGAAAGGAGGCACAGCTCTTGCCGAAACGTAGTAATGCAGCGTGTCTCCAACCACTGGACACCCGGCGGCGATAGCCCGCCCCGGTTCTCACTCCACCCGCCCGCACAATCAGAGCCGCGCGCGTCAGCAAGAGAATCCCGACCCGCGTCGCGCGCCGCATAAGGCCACGAGACGCCGACGATTCCAGGATTACCTGGATCAGAGCCGCGCCGGCGTGCCCTGCAGTAGCCTGAGAGGAACAACCCAATGAGCACCGTCACTACCTTCATCACTGAAAACGAGTTCGGAAAGGGCGAAGTCCGTTCGTGGGCCTCGCTGCTGGAAGACAGCTGCCGCCTGCAGGCCGAGGCGATCAGCCGCGTGCCAATCGTCGAGGGCTACCTGGCGCTCATGCCGGACGCCCACTTCGGCTTCGGCCCGCCGGTCGGCTCGGCCCTCAAGACGCGTGGCGCCGTCATGCCCTACGCCGTGGGTGTGGACATCGGCTGCGGCATGATCGCGGTGAAGACGCGCCTCGAACGCGGCCACTTCGCCGGCAAAGAAGGGAAGGTGCTCGGGCACATCCGCGAGCTCATTCCCTCAGGCGTGGGTACGAAGCACGCGAAGGCGCTGCCGCAGTCCGGGGCGTTCCACGCTGTCCATGGCGACCCGCCGGGCATCCGCCCGGAATCGCGCCTGGCCAACCAGCGTGGGCTCATGGGGGCCCAGCACAACGCCATCCTCGCGACCGCGCTGATCCAGTTCGGCACCCTTGGCTCGGGCAACCACTTCGTTGAGGTGGCGGCCGATGCCGAAGGCGCTGTCTGGCTGCTGCTGCACTCCGGTTCGCGCGGCATCGGCAACCAGCTCGCGACCGCCCACGTCCAGGACGCCCGCGCCTTCTGCAAGGAGAACGGCATCGAAGTCGAAAGCGACGAGTTCGCCTATGTCGTGGCCGGCACGCGCCAGTTCAGGGCCTACATCGAGGACATGCTCTGGTGCCAGCAATACGCCTACCAGCAGCGCGAGGCGATGCTGGACAGCCTCATCATCGCGGTCACTCGGGAGTGCGGCGAGTTCGATCGCGACCCGCCGATCAACTGTCATCACAACTACGCCGAGGAGGACGCGTCGGGCGTTTGGCTCACCCGCAAAGGCGCGATCGATGCCAGCGAAGGCGTCTGGGGCATCATCCCCGGCAGCATGGGCGCCGAAACGTACATCGTCCGCGGGAAGGGCAACGAAGAGGCCTACCGCACCGCGCCTCACGGGGCGGGGCGCCTCCTGGGGCGCAATGTGGCCCGCAAGCAGCTCGACATCGCGGCCTTCAAGGCCCAGATGGCGGGCCGCACCTGGATGGACCGCGACGCCGACAAGCTCTTGGACGAGGCGCCCGGCGCCTACAAGCCTATCGCCACTGTCATCGCCGATAGCGAAGACCTCATCGAACCGGTCCACGTGCTCTCGCAGTTCGTGAACTACAAGGGCGTCTAATCGGCTCGGGGCGGGCGATGTTGGTGCACCGCCGAGACGTTCTAGCCGCCGCTCCCTGGCGGGAGCGGCGGCCAACTGGCTACGCGGGCTGGCTGCGAGCGCCGGCACTCTAGGTGGCGGAGGCCGGGGTGGCACCCGACACGCCCCGAGACGGGACGACGCCATTTCCCGCGACGGCATCGCGTGTTCGCCAGATGACGAAGCTCGTGGCCACGGTCCAGACGGTGATGAGCGGGATAGCGAACGCGCCGATGAGCATGGCGATCAAAATGAGGCTGCCTGCCGCCACGACGAGGCCCAGCCATCCCAGCCAGCGCGCCAGCACGCCTGTCCTCACGATGATGACCGACGATACGGCTATCGCAATCGTCGCGAATGGAACCGCACCGATGCTGAACGCTGCCTGGGAGAGCGCTGTCGCGTAGCGCAGTGTGTCGGGCCCTGGGATCGGCTCGTCCGAGAAGCGAATCGACTGAGCGACGACGCCGCGAGAAAACGCGGTCACGGAGAGCAGGGCGGCGAATGCAACTCCTGCACCAAAGACGAGTCCGGTCCAGCTTTCCGCGGGCTCCCCCGCCGACCGCAGGCGCCTGCACAACTGCGCCAGAAAGACGAGGAAGAGCGGCGCTGCGAGCACCAGGAAGTACATCGAGATGATGTTGTCGCGCAGCTTTCCGGAGTCGGACCACCACGCGAGCAGCTCCTGATCTGTCGCCTGGCGCAATGGGTCGACGATGAAGACGCTGAAGAAGAGGAGGAGGGCGAAGCCTACCCCCGCGAGGGCGCCCAGAGTGCTGGAAAGGGATGTGGATCGGTTCATGGCATTACTCCAAGTGTGGTGTGAGGACGGTGTGGGCATGGGACGGAATTCGTCGGCTACTCGTTCTATGCAGAGGCCGCTCCGGGAATGAGGCCGAGCTGTGTGTAGGCGTCCAGGTTGTCCCAGTAGCAGCGGTGCCTGAACACCTTCCCGTTCTCAACTTCGATGATCTCAACAATGGGCAAGTCGAAGCGCCTGCCGTTCGCCGTGAACACGGTGCCGTCGGGCATAGTCACGTCGTTGACGAACGTCCCGGTGTAGTTCAGCTCGATAACCGCGAGGCGGTCGGTGGCGGTGATCCGATTGGTGTCAAAGTGCCCGTCGGGAGACATATTCATCTGCCATTGGACGATGCCCAGAAGTGCGGTGGCGTCGGTTGCAGCCGCGTCAGGGTCGCGATAGTCGACGTTGGCGTCGAAATGCGAGATGAAAGCGTCATAGTCGCGGGCATTAAGAGCCGGATAGATACGTTCGGCAATCTGTTTTGGCGTGCTCACGGTGCGTGCTCTCCTGGTTCCAGTTGGTGTGTGCGACGGAATTCGTCGTCCCCGGAAGCGTGCGCCGGGCAACTTCCTTGGCCATCAGTGCAACCCCCGGACTTCGTCTCAGGGGTAGCCCTGAGGCGAACCTGCCTCACGAGTGCGAGAATCGCCGAATGAGAACCGTGTTCGCCCGTCTGGCCCCGGCGCTACCTCGCGTAATCGCAATCGGTGGATGGCTGCTGGTGGCTGCGCTCATTGGTCTGATGGCGTTCATGGACTACCGGCTCGGGCAAGTGGGGCGAAACGACCTGGCTCAGATGCGCGACGCAGGCGGCCTCTGGATCGTTCCCATCCTGAGCGCGGCGACGGTCGGCTCGGCGCTGATCGTTCGCCGTCCCGGGCATCCCGCGGGCTGGCTCTTTCTTTTGTTCGCCATCGTCCTGACGACTACCGGTGTCATCGATGGGTATGCCGCGTACGGCGCTGTTGCACGTCGCGGTTCTTTGCCTGCCGCTGATCTGGTGGCCGTCGTCGGGGACCTCACCTTTATCCCGTGGATCATGATCCTGACGCTCATCCTGCTGGTTACGCCGGGCGGCCGGGTGAACGGCCCGCGCTGGCGAATAGCAGCCTGGGCGGCGATGGGCAGCGGCGCCGCTGCCATCCTGTTGCACCTGCTGGAGCCCTACCGCGGCGACTACGCCTCCCTCGGCGTCATCCGCAACCCCATCGCGCTCAACAGCCTGGCGACACCGCTCCAACTGGCGGGGCTCGTCGCGCTAATCGTGCTGCATGCGGTGCTGCTGGGGGCGGCTGCCGCGATTGTCATTCGCTTCCGAGGGGCGAAGGGGGGGCCGCGCCGCCAGTTACGCTGGATGGCCTTTGCCGCGATACCGTTCCCGGTGCTCGTAGTGGGCGCGTTTGTCGCCGCCTCGCTCGGTAACCAGCTCCTCCTCGGCATAATGGCGGGTGGCTTCGTCGCCATCATCCCTATCGCTGCGGGCCTCGCCATCGAACAGGACCACCTCTACGATGCCGACCGGCTGCTGAGCCGCGGCCTCACCTACGGGCTGTTGACCGCACTCGTGGTGGGCTGCTACGCGGTGGTGGTGGTGTTCGTCGGCCAGAGTCTCGGCGACCTCGGCGGCAGTTCGCAGGTTCCGGCGGTCGTCGCCACGCTCGCCGCGATTAGCATCGCGATGCCTCTGCGCCGCTGGCTCCAGGATGGGATAGACCGCAGGTTCAACCGCCGCCGTTTCGAAGCCGTCGCGACGGTCCAGCGCTTCGTCCGCGATCCCTTTCCTGGCGTTTCGCTCGAAGATGTGCTGCGCGCGGCCACCGGGGACACGTTGCTCGCCGTCGCCTACTGGATCGAAGATCGTGCGCTCTGGGTGACAGCGGGCGGGGAGCCAGGCACGGCAGACGAGCCGCTCGTCGAAGTGGGACGGAACGGCATGCCGCTCGCGCGCATCTCCTTCGATCCCGCCCGCACCGAGCGGACGGTGGTGGAAGCGGCAAGCGCCGCGGGACTCTCCGAACTGGAGAACGCGCGGCTGCGGGCTGCGATTGCATTGCAGCTCGTAGAGGTTCGCGAATCGCGCAGCCGCATCGTCGATGCGCAGTTGGCCGAGCGCCAGCGGATCGAGCGCAACCTCCACGATGGCGCCCAGCAGCGCCTCCTCGCCCTCGCCCTCCAACTGCGCGCGGCCGAGGTCAGCCGTGACGACGCACGGACCACGCTGGCTCTGCACCAGGCGGTGGATGAACTCCAGGTGGCCGTGCGCGAGCTGCGAGACCTTGCGAACGGCCTTCGGCCTGCGGTCCTCGCCGACGGCGGGCTGGCAGCGGCTCTCGATGACCTGGCCCGCCGCACGCCGGTCCAGATGCGCATCCGCGCAACCGCCGCGCGCTACCCGGCGACCATCGAGGCCACGGCCTGGTTCATCGCCTGCGAGGCGGTGACGAACGCTGTGAAGCACGGCCAGCCAACGGCGATCGACGTCACAGCCAGCGAGCACGGCGGGCGACTCCGGCTGGTGGTGGAAGACGACGGATGCGGCGGCGCGGACCCCGCCGGCAATGGACTGCGCGGGCTTGCTGATCGCGCCGAGGCGGCCGGCGGCACGCTTGCCGTCGCTCCCCGCCGCGGGCACGGCACCGTGGTCACGGCGGCGCTCCCGTGCGCGTAGTCATCGCCGACGATTCGGTGCTCCTTCGAGAAGGCCTCGCGCGGCTCCTGGCTGAAGCAGGCGTCGAAACCGTTGCGAGCGTCGGAGACGGCGAGGCGCTTGAGTCGGCGGTCGCGCTCCACCGGCCAGACCTCGCCCTCGTCGATATCCGCATGCCGCCGACATTCACCCACGAAGGCGCCCAGGCCGCGGGAAGGCTTCGCCTGGCCTGGCCCGAAATGGGTATCCTGCTCCTCTCACAATCCATTGAAAGCCGCTACGCGCTCGAACTCGCCCGCGATCACCCCACGCGTTTCGGGTACCTGCTCAAGGATCGCGTCCTCGATGTTGGCGGGCTCCTCGACGCCGTGACCCGCGTGGCGGGAGGCGGAACGGTGCTCGATCCCGAGGTGGTCGGCCACTTCCTCGGGCGTCGCGCGGTCCACGATCGCCTCGCGGGCCTCACCGAGCGGGAACGCGACGTGCTCGCCTTGATGGCCGAGGGCAAGTCCAACGCCGGCATCGCCCGCCAACTC
>JBGOVF010000002.1:0-20997 GCA_041477975.1 Tepidiformaceae bacterium | reverse complement strand
GCTCGCAGTAGCGCGGGTGCTCAAGGCTGAGCGGACAACTCCCGTGATGCCGCTGCCGGTCGCCGCGGAGCTCGACTACATGCTCACGTCTCGTGGCGGGGCGGCCGCCAACCGTCAGCTCTTGCGGGACCTGGCCGCGGGGCGGTTCCTGTCGCCCGCCCTTGATCAGTCGGACTTCGCGACAATCGTGGCGCTCGATGAGCAATACCGCGATCTGCATGTCGGATTGACGGATCTCTCAGTGGTCGTGCTCGCCGCGCGATACCGCACGACGCGCATCCTTACTTTCGATCAGCGCCATTTCCGCGCGATGCGTCCGCTCCAGGGAGGCAGCTTCACATTGCTCCCCTTCGACGAATCACCGGCCTGATTCCTGCTACAATCCCACAATGCGCCAGCAGATGGCCCTTCGAGTGACATCAACCCCGCGGCCATCCCGCGGGGCCGCCATTTAGCGCGCCTTCCTCTCCCTCTTTCCCGTTCGCACCGCCAACGTATCTTCGTCTTGAGAGAAAGGTCCTTCGCGCCATGCCCACCGACCGTGTCCAGCTTTACGACACTACCCTCCGCGACGGCAGCCAGATGGAGGGGATCTCGTTATCGGTCGAGGACAAAGTGCGGATTACCAGGAAACTGGATGAGCTCGGGCTGGAGTGGATCGAGGGCGGTTTCCCGGGATCGAACCCAAAGGACGCCGAGTATTTCCGCCGCCTGCGCGACGTGAAGCTGCGGAACGCAAAGATCAGCGCCTTCGGCGGGACGCGGAAGCCCAACATCACCTGCGAGACGGATGCCAACATCCAGAGCCTGGTGGCGGCGGATACGCCCGGGATCACCCTCGTGGGCAAGGCGAGCATGTACCAGGTGCGCGAAATCCTGGAAACGAGCGCCGAAGAGAACCTGGCGATGATCGCCGACACGGTGCGTTACTTCCGTTCGCTGGGAAAGACGGTGTTCTTCGATGCCGAGCACTTCTTCGACGGCTTCGCGGACGACCCGGACTACTCACTCCAGTGCCTCGCCACGGCCGCGCGGGCCGGCGCCGAGGCCCTCGTCCTCTGCGACACCAACGGCGGCATGACGACAGCGGCGATGCTTCGCGCAATCGCGGCGGGGCAGGCGCGAATCCCGGACGCGCGACTTGGTATCCACTGCCACAACGACGCCGGCTTGGCGGTCGCGAATTCGATGGCTGCGGTGGAGGCGGGAATCTGGCAGGTGCAGGGCTGCGTGAACGGCTACGGTGAGCGCTGCGGCAACGCAGACATCCTCACTATCCTGGCCAACCTGAAGGTCAAGATGGGCATTGACGTCGTCGAAGACGAACAACTTGCGAGGCTCACCGAGGTTTCGAACTACGTGAGCGAGCTGGCGAACCTGGTCCCGAACGCCTCGGCCCCGTACGTGGGGGCGAGCGCGTTCGCCCACAAGGCGGGCTACCACGTGGCCGGGATGATGAAGGACGCTCGCGCCTACCAGCACATCGACCCGGGCATCGTCGGAAATACCAGCCGGGTGCTGGTGAGCGAGCTTTCCGGCCAACGCAACATGCTGATGAAGCTCCGGGAGCTGGGAATCGACTTCCCGTTGACGCGGGACGAGATCAAGAAGTTGTTGGAAACGGTGAAGGAGCGCGAGAACCAGGGCTACCAGTACGAAGGCGCCGAGGCCAGCTTCGAGTTGCTCGTCCGCCGGACGTTGCCGGGGTACCAGGCGCCTTTCGAGCTGGAGGACTTCGTGATCGTGGAGCGGCGACGGCGCAGTCACGACCGCGAGCATCTCAACGAGATGCTGGCTGAAGCGATGGTAAAAGTCGTGGTCGATGGGGAACTGAAGCACACGGCGGCAGAGGGAAACGGCCCGGTGAACGCGCTGGACGCCGCGGCGCGGAAAGCGCTGACCGAGTTCTACCCGATCATCGCGGACGTGAAACTGGTGGACTACAAAGTGCGCATCCTCGACAGCCAGGCCGCGACGGGCGCGCGCACGCGCGTGCTCATCGAGAGTACCAACGGCGTGCGCTACTGGACTACGGTTGGCTCGTCCACGGATATCATCGAGGCGAGCTGGCTGGCGCTGGCGGACGCGCTCGAATACGCGCTGGTGATCTCGGAATGAACGCCGGGTGCGAGTAGGGTAGCGGCATGATCCTCCTTCTCTATGGCGGCAACGAACTCGCCATTCGCCGGCGCCTCCAGGAGCTGAAAGACCAGGCCGATGGCGGCAGCGGCATGCTTCTGACGAACCTGAACGAAATCGACGGAAGGGACGCGAAGCCGCACGAGATCCTTGGTGCCGCGATGTCGCCGCCGTTCCTCGCGCCCTTCCGGCTCGTGATCGTCGACCACCTCCTCGCACGCTCGGAAAGCCGCGGGTATGAACGCACCCCGCGCAAGTCCGGGGACCAGGATCCCCTGGTGACAGGGCTTGAGCGGGGCATGCCCGACAGCACGATGCTCGTCTTCCTCGGTATGCCATTCCGGGCAGGCGCCCGGAACATGGTGGTGACGAAGAACAACCCGCTCGTGAAACAGTTGGCGAAGCTGCCCGGCGCTGTGGACGAAGAGCACGCGGCGATCACGAAGCCAGACGAGATCCAGCGCTACATTCGCGACGAAGCCGCCGCCCGCGGCATCCGGTTCCGCACCGGCCGGGCGGCGGAAGGCGCCTACGAGGCGCATGAGGAGCGCCCGGCGGAAACGGACCCTGTTGCCCTGCTTGGGAACCTCCTCCAGGGCGACACGCTCGCTATCGCAAACGAGCTCGATAAGCTGGCGCTCTACTCCATGGGCGCCGATGTGACGGTCGCCGAGGTGAATCGCGTTTGCGCAGGCGAACGGCAGGCGAACCGGTTTACGTTCGTCGACGCGGTCCAGGATGGCAACCTCGGCGTCGCCCTGGAGATGCTCGAAAGGCTCCGGCGCGACGGCGAAGCGGACGCCGGCCTGCTCGCGAGCCTGTTCGACGGCTTCAGACGGTCGGCGACGATCCTGGAGATGATCGAGCAGGGGGCGCGCGACGATGAGCTGGCGAAGGGCATGGGTAACGCCGGCCGCTATCCGAAGCTCTTCCAGGCAAACAAGAGCCGCGCTCGTCGGCTCAGCGCCGGTCAGCTCAAGGCGGCGTACGAGGCAATGGTCGCGGCTGACCGTACGCACAAGATGGGCGAAGTGGATGAGGATGTTGCGCTTGAGATCGTGATCGCCGGGCTTGCCGCCGGCGCGCGGTAGCGGTCGCCCGGCTCAGAACTGCCAGATCGGGTTGTAACAGGCGACCGCGTGGCTTCCGTGATCTGGTATTGCGAGGGCCGGGGGCGGCTCGGCCCGGCAAACGTTCATCACTTTCGAGCAGCGCGGTGCGAACGGGCAGTGCGCGGCGGCAACGGGCATTTCGGGCGGCTGGCCGGGGATCTGGCGAAGGTGGGTGTGTGCACCATCGACCCGCGGCAACGTGGCCAGGAGGCCGTGTGTGTACGGGTGCAGCGGCGCCTTGAGCATCTCCATCACCCCGCCCGACTCCACCACGTGGCCGGCGTACATGACGGCGACTTCATCGGCCATCTGCGAGACGACGCCGAAGTCATGGGTGATGAGCAGGATGGCGGTTCCCTTCCGTTTCCTGAGCTCGTCAAGCTGCTGGAGTATCTGTGCCTGGATGGTGACGTCGAGCGCGCTCGTCGGCTCGTCCGCGATGATCACTTCCGGATCGAGGGCGGTGGCAATGCCAATCATGACGCGCTGGCACATGCCGCCCGAAAGTTGAAACGGGTAAGCCTTCGCGACGCGTTGCGGGTCGGAAAGCCCGACTTCATAGAGGATATCGAGCACCCGGCGCTCGGCCTCCTTCTTCTTGATGTCGAGGTGGCTGGTGAGCATTTCGGCCACCTGGCTGCCCACCGTGAGCACGGGGTTCAGGCCTGCCACCGGGTCCTGGAAGATCATCGCGATGCGCCGGCCGCGGATGGGGCGTAGATGCCGGTCCTCCAGGGCCAGGAGGTCAACGCCGCCAAAGAGAACCTGGCCCGAAAGCACCTCCGCTTCCTGGGGAAGCAGCCGAAGGATCGACATTCCCGCCGTGGTTTTGCCGGAGCCGGACTCGCCGATGAGGCTGAGGATCTTGCCCCGCTCCAGGTCGAACGAAACGTTCTCGACGGCGTGCACGCGCGACTCCTTCGTCCGGTAGCGGACGGAGAGGTTGCGAACGGACACGATCGGGTCGGTTTGTTCGATCATGAAACCAGGACGGGGCCTTTCGGCCCCGCGTCAGGTGGCGGCCTCAGGCGGAGGTTAGTCGCTGGGGCGGAACGACGAGATAAAGCGCCCCTGGATTTCTACGTTATCAGGCGTCGTATAGATTGGCTGCATCGCGCTGTTCGCTGGCTGGAGGCGCACGCGGTTGCCTTCGTGGTAGAGGCGCTTGAACGTGACTTCGCCGCGATCCTTGAGCCAGACAGCAACCTTCTCGCCATCGTTGGCCGAGCGGGCGGGCTCAAGGAAGACGATGTCGCCGTCGTCGATCAGGTCCTCGATCATCGAGGTGCCCTTCACGCGAAGCGCGAATACGTTTTGGCGCCCGCGGACCATGTCTTCGGTGACGCTCACCGTGTCCTCGGTGTCGCTCCCCCAGCGCTCGCTGGTCGGGACGGGAATGGGCTGGCCGGCCGCGATCGAGCCGAGCACCGGGATTTCGATAATGCGCGGGCGCCGGCCGTGAGCGCCGAGGATTTCGATGCCGCGCGAGACTTCGCGGTCGCGGCGGATGCAGTTCTTTTCCTCAAGCTTGCGGAGGTTGTAATCCACCACGGAGGTGCTGCTGATTCCGCAACCCTCCTGGATGTCGCGGATACTCGGCGGGTAGTCCTTTTCTTCGATGAAGCTACGCAAGAAATCCAGGATCTGTGCCTGTTTGCCGGAAAGGTCTTTCATTGACGGCCAGCCTCTCGAACGGATGTTCGCTGCGAACTTTAACAATGGTTTCGGGTTATCGTCAAACCTGTTCCGAACACGCCCGCCGTAGTTGCCATCGGGGCAGCGGGTTCGGCACGATGGTCGGCAGTGCTCACGTCCGCAGCCCCGTACCATCTGCTTGAGGTTAGCGTGTGACCGCGCCTGACGAGCCCGGCCGGACTGCCCTGATAATCGCCGCCCATCCGGACGACGGGGACTTTGGCGCTGCGGGCTACACGTCTCAACTGGCGGCGCGAGGTTGGGCCGTGGACTTCCTCGTCTGCACGAACGGAGCGAAAGGCACCGAGGACCGCGAAATGACGCGGGAGCGGCTGATCGCGCTGCGACGTGAGGAGCAGCGCGAGGCCTGCCGGCGGATGGGCGCGCGCGGCGTCTACTTCCTCGATAACGAGGACGGCGAACTCGTCTACACCCGGCCGTTCCTGGAGCAGATCGTGCGTTACATCCGCCTGCTCAAACCAGAGACAGTGCTGACGCACGACCCGACGGACATCATCATCCTGGACAGCTTCATCAATCATCCCGACCACCGTGCGACGGGCACGGCTGTGCTGGACGCGGTGTATCCGACGGCCCGGGATCACCTGAGTTTTCCGGAGCACCTCCTGGAGGGGTTGGAGCCGCACAAGGTGCGCGAAGTGCTGCTCTGGAATTCCAACCACCCGAACTTTGACGTGGACGTCACTCCAGAGGTCGACCGGAAGATCCAGGCGCTGTTGGCGCACGCCACGCAGTTCGGGCGCCAAAGCGACTTTCCCTCGTTCGCGCGCGAACGCTGGAAGGCAGAGGACGGGCGCTATCTCGAGCGGTTTCGGCGAATCCAGCTCCAGTTCTAGGTCGAACTCTCAGGGGCGCCGCGCTGAGCGCGGCCATTAGCGATGGCCGCGGCAAGGTCAATGTCCTCGGTCAACTGGTATCGCTTCATTGGCGCCCCGCCGGGAACGTACGCCGGGGACGCGACGGCTGATTGCCACGGCGAGTTGCCAGTTCGGGGGCCGTTGTTGCCTAATTCCCGAATGATTCCCGTCCCAGCGGTCTTCGAAGCATGGTTCCAGCGCAAGCCGGGGTTCGAACGAGCGACGGTTGGGGCCATTGCGCCCGTAGACGGCGGCGCCTCGAACATCACCTGCCGTGTCGAACTCGGTGGCGTGGAATCGCCCGCGGTCTGCCTGCGCGTGCAGCGGGAGCGCGGGATCTTCGAACCGTACGACGTCATTCGTGAAGGCGAAGTGCTGCGCGCGCTTTGGGGCGGCGCGGTGCCCGTCCCGCGGCTGATCGCGAGCGAGCCAGACCCGGGACCCCTCGGGGCGCCTTTCATCGTCATGGACTGGATCGATGCGCCGCACATGGGCGTCGCTCCGGACGCGGACTTCGGGGCCTACACCGCAGCGGTCGCGGCGATCCACCAACTCGACTGGCGGGGCATGGGCCTGGACTTTCTCGGGGTGCCAGAGAGCCCACGAGCGTCGCTGGCGGGCGAACTCGATGCCGTGGCCTGGCGGATGAGGGGCTTCGGTTGTGCCGGTGACCCGGTGCTCGAGCCCGCGCTCGCGAGGCTTCGGGCCGCCATCCCGGAAGACGGCTCGCTTGCGCTGTGCCAGGGTGACATCAACGTGTTCAACTACCTGTTCCGGGGCGGACAGGTAGTCGGCGTTGTGGACTGGGAGCAGGCACGAATCTCGGACCCGCGTTCCGACGTGGGGCAGCTCGTGGCGCTCTCGCACCTGAAGGGTGCGCCGTTCGGGCCTGCGGACCAGCAGAACTTCGTGCGGGCGTACGGCACCGCTTCGGGCACTCGGTTGGGCGGCATGGAGTTCTTCCGGGCGTTCTGGCTGTTCCAGTTAGGAGTGATCTACCACGGCTGGAAGTCGTTCAACGAATCGGACCCGTGGTACGCGTGGGACCGCCTGGTGGGGCTTCTGGAGGCTTCACTCGCCGAGTTGAGTTGATGGACTGGCGCGAGCGGCTGCTGGCGTACCTCGCGGCTCGCCTGCCATCGGCTGACCGCCTGGAGCTGGCGCGGATCTCTGGGATGCCCGCCGGCGCGAGCAACGACACCGTGGCCTTCGACCTGCGCATCACGTGCGGCGAAACGGTCACCGACGTGCCGCTCGTCTTACGGCCGCAACGGCCTGATGGGATCCTCGCGCCATACGACGTCGCGCGGCAGTTCGCCATCATGCGTGCACTCAAGGACACAGCCGTGCCGGTGCCGACCGTGGCCTGGTGGGAGCCGGACGACGCGCCGCTGGGCGTGCCGTTCTTCGTGATGGAGCGCGTGCGCGGCGACACTCTGCCGCTGTTCTGGTACGGCCGTTCAGCCCGGCTGATGGCGGCGGCAGAGGCGCTGACGGTCATCCATTCCGTGGACTGGCGTGCGGCGGGGCTCGGATTCCTCGTCCCGGCCGGGGAACTCCCGCCGCCCATAGACACCGAGTTGGCGCCGTGGCGGGCACGAGGCGAGATGCTCCGCATCGGACGGGCCTCGCTGCTGCGAGCGCTCGGCGACTATCTGCGCCGCAACCAGCCGAGGGACGCCCGGCATGCGTTCCTCCATGGCGACCCCAACCCCGGCAACTACCTCTTCCAGGGCGACCGCGTGGTAGGCGTGCTCGACTGGGAAGTGGCTGGGATCGGTGATCCACGCTCCGACCTCGGGTTCTACGCGGCTCTGAACACCATCTTCGCCGGCATTCCCGGCGAAGATGGGCGGACGCTGCTTTCGGATGCGTACGTGGAGGTCACGGGCATCCCTCTGCACAACCTCGACTACTACGAGGCGACGGGGCTCTACCGGATGGCGGTGGTGATGGCGGGGTGGGCCGGGCGCTGGGGCGCGCCGGGCGGCGGTTACGGGCTGGACGCTATCGCGCGGCGGCTTTCTGTTTTGCTCGGCCCGCGGTGGGAAGCGTAATGACGAACGTTGTGCCGAGGTCCGGTTCGCTGGTGGCCCAGATTTCGCCGCCGTGGGCGCGCACGATTTCGCGCGTGATGGCCAGGCCGAGCCCGTAGCCCTTGCTGTTGCCCGAGCCGTTGGCACGGTAGAAGCGCTCGAACAGGTGGGGAACATCGGCAGCGGGAATACCGGAGCCGGTGTCACTGACCGTCAGTTGGAGCGTTCCCGGCTGGAGGTCGCGGGAAGCAACCCGCACGAGCCCCCCTTCCGGCGTGTGGCGGAAGGCGTTGTCGAGAAGGTTGTTCAAGACTTGCTCCAGCCGATCGAAGTCCCCGCGAACGTGGCCGGCGCCGTGAAGGCCAACTTCCAGTCGCACGCCGGATTCCTCGCTGCGCAGCGCGAACACCTCGCTCACATGGTCAAACAACTCGTTCAAGTTGATGTCGTCCTGTTCCATCGAGACCTGGCCGCTTTCGATGCGCGACAAGTCGAGGAGTTCCTGCACCAGGCGGAGCACGCGGTTCGATTCGTCGCTGATGATGCGCGCCGAGCGTTCGATCCCGGGCGCGTCATCGATCGTCCCATCAAGCATTGCCTCGCTGAATCCGCGGATGGAGGTGAGCGGCGTCTTCAGTTCGTGGGAGATGTTCGCGAGGAAGTCCCGCAACGTTTGCTGCGAGCGCTGCACCTCTTCGGTCATGCGGTTGAAGTTGGCTGCGAGGTCACGCACTTCGCGCGGGCCGGTGGCGGGAACGCGTTGACGGTAGTTGCCGCGGGCCACGCTGCGGGCAGCGCGGGCGATGTTGCGCAGCGGCGCCGCGACGCTCTGGCTGAGGAGAAAGCCCAGGACAAGCGCGGCTGCAACCCCGATGAGCCCGGAGAAGAGCAGGCGCGGGGTGAGGTCGCCGACCACCTGGCCGAGGCTGGCCGCCGGGCGGGCGACGATAATGGCGGCGGGCCCATCCGGCGCCCCCAGCGCAGCAAGGACCGCGGGGCTGAGCGGCATAGAGACGCAAAGCTGCGGGGGCAGGTCCGGGATCTCCAGCCTGCACTGGCGCGGTGCGCCGTCTTCCGCGGTGGAGTTGGCCGAGTTTCGAAGCTCCTTCACCACGGCGCCATCAAGCTTCACTTCAGGCGCGTTCGAATAGAGGCCGGGGATGACGTAGCCGGAGCGGTCGACAACGGCAACGGACGTGTCATTGGAGACGCGGCCGGAGCCAGTGTTGGAGACGAAGGTCTTGAGGGCGAGGAGAAGCTCGCTGGCAGGCGGGATGGAGGACGGGCCCGGCGCCTGGGCGTTGCCGCCGGAGCGTTGGATCTCAGCCGAGGCCTGGGAGTCGATTAACCGGCCGAGGTCTTCCAGGTTGCCGTAGGAGATGGAATCGCGGTAGCCGCCGATTTGGAGGAATAGACTGAGCGCCGCCAAACCGAGCGTCACGGAGATGATGACCAGGTAGGTGAGAAAAAGGCGGACCTGCAGCGAACTCATGCGAGTGCCCAGCCGGCGTCAGCTCCGGACAGTCCGAAAGCGCGTGGGGTGTGGAGAGACCAGCTGCTGAGCCGGGCCACCAGGACCTCCGAGACGCCCTCAGGCGGGGCTTTCGATGAGCTTGTAGCCCACCCCCCGCAACGTCTCTATTTGTACCTTCGCATTGTTCAACTTAGAGCGCAGGTGCTGCACGTGCACATCGACCGTCCGCGTTTCGCCAGCGTAATCGTAGCCCCAGACGGTTTCGAGCAGCGCTTCGCGGGTGAGGGCAATGCCGGGGTTCTCCACGAAGGCGACCAGGAGGTCGAACTCCTTGGTCCGGAGGGAGAGCATCTCGTCGTCCACGCGCGCTTCGCGGCGGGCTTTGTCGACGGAGAGATTAGACACGTTCATAGCGTTCTGCGGCTTCCGGCCGCCTTCGAACCGGCGGAGGATCGCCTTGACGCGCGCGACCATCTCGCGCGGGTTGAAGGGCTTCGTCATGTAGTCATCGGCGCCGATTTCGAGGCCGACGATCTTGTCTACGTCGTCGCTGCGGGCCGTGAGCATGAGGATGGGGACATCGTGTTCGCGGCGGATTTCGCGGCACACTTCGAACCCGTCCAGGCCGGGCATCATCACATCAAGAATGACCATGGCCGGCTGGACCGACTGGAACTTGGAAAGTGCTTCCGTGCCGCTGGCGGCTGATTCGACAGTGAACCCTTCCTTTTCCAGGTAGAGGGTCGCGAGATCACGGATGTTGTGTTCGTCATCGACGACGAGGATCTTTTGCGCCATATGGGGTGGTTGCCGTCCTCTGTACTGCTGGGCGGGCGTATCCAGTATGCGCCGAGGGCTCCAGGCCTGCCACCCGGGAAACCCGGGACGGGGTTGGCGTGCCTGGAGCCCTCGACCACCAGAGGGGTGTCCAGCGGGCGGGGCCGTTGTTCCACCCGCTATGCGGACAATCGTGACGTGCTTTCGTAAGCGGCGAACGTGGGAAGTGCAAACGGCGTGTAAAAAGCCTGCGAGGTTCGCCGCCCGGGTAGCCGGCGCGGGGCGACGGCGTTAATGAGCCGTTAAATGTGGCTCCATACGTTGCAACTGAAGCTTCGACCGATCGCAAGACAAAGGGGTAGGAACGACTGATGGCAATTCGCGCTTTGCGCAAAGGCAAGTGGACCATGATTGCGGTGGCCACAGTGTGCCTGGTTTCCCTGCTTGCCGCGGCCTGCGGCGGCGACGACGACAGCACGGCATCGACCACGACGCCATCCGGCAGCCCAGTGGGCGGCATTGCAACGAACGTCGGCAAGGACGACTCCGCTCAACTCACAGGCGCCGGGGCCACTTTCCCGGCGCCGATCTACCAGGCATGGTTCGATGACTACAACAAAAAGGTCGCCAAAAACGTCCAGGTTAATTACCAGTCCATTGGCTCGGGCGCCGGCATTACGCAATTCACGGCAAACACCGTCGACTTCGGTGCCTCCGATGCGCCGATGTCTGATGCGGAGGTAGCGAAAGCTTCGGACGTCCAGCATCTGCCCACCGTCATCGGCGCCGACGTGCTGGCATACAACATCAGCGGTGTTACGTCCCTCAAGCTGGACGGGCCGACCATCGCCGCTATCTATCTCGGGACGATCAAGAAGTGGAACGACCCGGTCCTGGCGGCGCTGAACCCTGGCGTCAATCTTCCGAACGCCGATATCCAGACGGCACACCGTTCCGATAGCTCGGGCACGTCCTTCGTGTTTACCGACTACCTCAGCAAGGTGAGTCCGGAGTGGAAGGCGGGGCCTGGGACATCGAAGGCTCCGAACTGGCCGGTTGGCCAGGGCGGGCAGGGCAACGAAGGCGTCACCAACGTGGTGAAGCAGACGCCGAATTCCATCGGCTACGTGGAGTTGAACTACGCCAAGGCGAACAAACTGGCTTTTGCTGATGTGAAGAACGCTGCCGGGAAATACGTGACGCCGACGATCGAGTCGGCGAGCGCAGCCGCTGCCGGGGTCACGGTGCCTGACGACTACCGCGTCTCGATAACGAACGCCAGCGGCGACGCATCCTACCCCATCACCAGTTTCACCTACCTGCTGCTCTACAAGACGACCGGCAAGTGCTCTCAGCAGACGCCGCTGGCGGACATGCTCTGGTGGATGTACCACGACGCCGGCGCACAGCAGACCATCAAGGACCAGAACTACTCACCGCTCCCCGCCTCGCTGCTGCCTCGGATTGAGGCAACTATCAAGAGTCTCAAGTGCGACAGCGGCGCCAAGACGAGCCTGAAGGGTGCTGGCTAGGCAACGTTCAGGCCAAAGGGACACTAGAATCCACGCCGGACGGCCCCTGCGGGCCGTCCGGCGTTCGAACAACATGAGAGGCCGCAGGAGTTACCAGTATGGCAGTGAGCACGTTCGGTCGGCCGGCACGAGCCGCTGGTTCTCTCAAGAACCGCCTCAAACCTGGAGACTGGACGTTCACGGGGCTCACCGGCGCGGCGGCGCTGGTCGTCATTCTCGTCATCGTAGGAATGTTCTACGAGCTCACTCGCCAATCGTGGGATTCGATCACGGCCAACGGGTGGTCGTTCGTCTGGTCGACCGAGTGGGACCCATCGAAAGGCATCTTCGGGGCTGGCGCGTTCGTCGTCGGCACCTTGATAACCTCGGTGGTGGCGCTGGTGCTGGCCACGGTCATCGCAGTGCTGGTCGCGCTTTACCTGGTCGAGATAGCCCCGGGTTACATAGCGAGGCCGGTCTCGTATCTCGTCGAACTGCTGGCCGCGATCCCGAGCGTGGTCTACGGCCTTTGGGGCATCTTCGTGATGGGGGTTTTCATCCGCGATCACTTCGGACCGGTCGTCGTGAACCACTTCAGCTGGATCCCGTTCTTCGATGGCACTCCATTGATCACGGGCCTGTTTTCGGCCTGCATCATCCTCACGATTATGATCCTGCCGACGATCATGGCGGTTTCGCGAGATGTGATCGCGGCGGTCCCACGCAGCCAGCGCGAAGGGGTGCTGGCGCTGGGCGCGACGCGTTGGGAGATGATCCGCCTCTCGGTCCTGCCGTACGCCCGCTCCGGAATCCTCGGGGCCGCGATCCTTGGCCTCGCCCGGGCGGTTGGCGAGACGCTGGCCGTGACGCTCGTGATCGGTAACAGCGTCAAGATCCCGGACAACATCTTCTCGCCGGCCTACACGATGGCGAGCATCATCGCGAACCAGTTCCCGGAGGCAACGGGGGTGCACAAAGCGGCGCTGATCGAGGTGGCGCTCCTGCTGTTGCTTGTGACCTTCATGATCAACGTTGTGGCCCGAATCCTGGTTTGGCGCGTGACTAAGGGTCAGCGCGTGGTGGTGGAGGAATGACGACACCAAACCAGCCGTGGGCTCTCGGCCGGACGGAAGGGCTCTACCTTCGGCGCAAGGCCGTAGACCGGATCATGACCGGGGCGATGATTGTGGCCGTCGCGCTCGCGGTAATCCCGCTCTTCCTGATCCTCTTTTACCTGCTGAAGGAAGGCATCCCGGGGCTCAGCCTTTCGTTGTTCACCGACGAACCGAACCGGCCGGGCAAACCCGGCGGCGGCGTGCACAACGCCATCGTTGGCAGTGCGATCATGGTTGGGATGGCGTTGGCCATCGGCGTGCCCGTGGCCATTGGCACCGGCATCTTTCTCTCGGAGTACGGACAAAACCGAATCGGCGGCTACGTGCGGTTCGTGATTGAAGTGATGGCAGGCATTCCTTCGATCACGGTCGGCCTCTTCGTATACGGCCTCATCGTCTTGCGGCAGGGGCACTTCTCGGCAATCGCGGGCTCTGTCTCGCTCGCCATCCTGCTCATCCCGATCATCGCCCGCATCACGGAAGAGATGTTGCTGCTGGTGCCGCGGTCGCTACGCGAAGCGAGCTACGCCCTCGGGGCTTCGCGCTGGCGAACCGTGCTGCGTATCGTGCTCCCAACCGCCCTCCCCGGGATCATCACCGGCGTAATGCTCGGCCTCTCGCGCATCGCGGGCGAAGCCGCCCCGCTGCTCTTCACGGCGCTCGGGAACAACTTCTACACGACCGACGTAACCGCGCCGATGGATTCGCTACCCCGGCGCATCTATATCTACGCGACCGGCCCGTATGATTACTGGCACGAACAAGCCTGGGCGATGAGCTTCATCCTGGTCGCGGTCATCCTTGTCATCAGCCTTTCTGTGCGGGCGCTCTTTGGCTCGCGCGTGACCGTTCGCCAATAAGGGGCCAGAAATGACCGAAGTCCAGACGAGCCGCAAGGCCGACACTCTTCCGCGATTGGGGGCCATGATGACCCAGACTGCCGCCGCCGAGGCGGCGCCTGGCGCCGAGACCGCCGATGCGCCCATAGCGATCAGCGCCCGCAACGTTTCGGCGTGGTACGGAGCCAAGCAGGCCGTGACCAACATCTCGATGGAGATCCGGAAGAACTCCGTGACAGCGCTCATCGGGCCTTCCGGGTGCGGAAAGAGCACGTACATCCGCTGCTTCAACCGGATGCACGAATTCGCACCCAACGCACGCGTGGAAGGGACCATCCTGCTGGAGGGAGCCGACATCTACGCACACGGGATAGATCCCGCCCGCGTGCGCCAACGAATCGGGATGGTGTTCCAGAAGCCGAACCCGTTCCCAACTATGTCTATCGCGGAAAACGTGGCGGCAGGCCTGCGGTTCATGGGAGTGCGGTCGAAATCGGAAATTGGCGACCGGGTCGAGTCCTCGCTCAAGCTGGCCGCGCTCTGGGACGAAGTGAAGGACGACCTGAAGAAGCCCGGGATCGCGCTTTCGGGCGGCCAACAGCAGCGCCTTTGCATCGCGCGGACCATCGCCGTCGAGCCGGAAGTAGTGCTCATGGATGAGCCCTGTTCGGCCTTGGACCCGGTCGCCACGCTGAAAATCGAGGACCTGATGCGCGGGCTGGCAGAGCGCTACACGATCATCATCGTGACCCACAACATGCAGCAGGCGGCGCGTGTTTCCGATAGCACGGCTTTCATGCTCTCCGATGAAGGAGTGACCGGCCAACTGATAGAGTACGCTCCAACACAGGATCTGTTCACGAACCCGAAGGACAAGCGAACAGAAGACTACATCAGCGGTCGCTTCGGCTAGGAAAGGCGGCGCCAGTTGACACGAGATCTTTTCAACGCGGAGCTGCGGCAACTGCAGGATGACGTCCTCGTCCTCGGTTCGATGGCCGAGAAAGCCATCCTCGATGCGATGGAATCGCTGCGCGACGGCGATGGCGCCTGGTCGCGGAAGATCATCGAGGAAGACAAGCGGATCAACGCCAAGCGGTTCGAGATTGAGGACCGCTGCATCTTCGTCATCGCCTCACAGCAGCCCATGGCGAGCGACCTGCGAGCTCTCGCCAGCATCCTCTATATCATCACGGACCTGGAGCGGATCGCGGACCATGCCGAGGGCATCGCAAAGATCAACCTCATGCTTTCGGACGAGCCGTTGCCACGCCGGCTGGGATATATCCCGGCGATGGCTGACCGGGCCGTCACCATGCTGCGCGACAGCCTGAAGGCCTACATCGAGCACGACATCGACAACGCCCGCCGCATCTGCGATGCGGACGACGAGGTGGACCGGCTGCAAGACAGTGTCTACGACGAATCGATCAAGGCGATGATCGCCGACCCGGCCACGATCCAGCGCAACACCTACCTGATCTGGTGTGCCCATAACCTGGAGCGCATCGCCGATCGCTGCACGAACATTTGCGAGCGGGTGGTGTACCAGGTGACCGGGCGGATGGAAGAGATAAACGTCTCGAAGTACTGAGCGCCCGCCGGCCTGTGCCCGTTCGCCAAGGGTTTGGTACGATCGAGCTTCGTTTCGTGGTGGGCGTAGCGTAGAGGTTAACGCGTCAGGTTGTGGCCCTGAAGATCGAGGGTTCGATCCCCTCCGTCCACCCCAATTCATACTTCCATGGTGATAGAACTGAGCTGCGACGGCGCAACGGCCGAGCTGCTGCCCGAGTACGGCGGGCGGCTGCACCAGTTGTCCGTTCCGGTCGGCGGCAGGGCAGAGCCGCTGCTCACCTCTCCCGACGATGTCCGCCGGTACCGAACCGAGCCAATACAGGGCGGGAGTTTCCCCATGGCCCCCTGGCCGAACCGCATCCGCGAGGGACGATTCACCTGGCGCGGGCGCGAATACGCGCTCGAGACCAGCGGCGGGCCCAACACTATCCACGGGCTCGTTGCCGATGCCGAATGGAGTGTCGTGGCACGGACGGCCCGAGTCTGCGAGATGGCCGTGCGACTCGATGAGCGCTGGCCGTGGGCCGCGAGGGCGTGGCAGCGTTTCGAGCTGGCGCCGGGCCAACTGAGGATGAAGATGGAAGTACGGTCGGACCGCGAAGAGTTCCCGGCGGGTTGCGGCTGGCACCCGTGGTTCCGAAGACATGTGCGCGGCACGGACGAGGTCCGCGTTCAGGCGCCCGCCACCCGCCGTTATCTCATCGACGAGCACCTCCCCACGGGGACGGTGGTTGAGCCGGCCGGGGCGTTCGACCTGCGCGAACTGACGGCGCTCGGGGAGCGGCGGCTCGATGACTGCTACGCGGGCCTCAGGGGACCAGTCGTCATCGACTGGGGCGCCGTCCGGCTGGAGATAACGACCGCATGCAGCGAACCGCACTTGATGGTCTATTCGCCCGCCGAGGCGGTGTGCATCGAACCTCAGACGTGCGCGCCGGACGCCTTCAACCTGGCCGCCGCGGGTGTGGCGGGCACGGGCTTCGCTGTGGCCGCGCCGGGGCGGGCGGTGAGCATTAGCTGCACGTGGCGCTGGGAAACGCGGAGCTAACCCGAGAACGGCGTGCGCGGAACATCCTGGCCGGCGTTCACCATGTGGTGGGCGAGCGGCGCGAGGGCTTCGAAAATGACCCGTTGCGTCTCGGCGGGCACGCCCTCCTCGGTCATCGCTTCACGCATGTGGCGAAGCCAGCGGCCGGCGGCGTGCTCATCGATGACGAACGGAAAGTGCCGGCGGCGCAGACGCGGGTGGCCGTACAGCTCTGAGTACGTCTCGGGCCCGCCGAGCCACTGTTCGAAGAAAAGCTTGAGCTTCGCCTTCCCCGGTTCCAGATCCTCGGGGTAGATCGCCCGGAGCTCGGGTTCGGCTTCGACGCGCCGGTAGAAGCCTTCGACGATGCGAGAAACGGCGGCAGCGCCGCCCACGGCGATGAAGAGCGTCGACGGAGTGGGCCGGGGCTGTGTCACGAATCGAGTATGCCCTGACCGCGGCGCAATCGCTTTAGCGCGCCACCGCGAGTTCGCGATCGCGCTTCGCGACTTCGGCGCGCACCAGCGGGATCAGCTCGCGCCCGTACTCCGCCGCATCGGGCAGCGGCTCAAAGCCGCGGATGAGGAGCGTGGTGACGCCAGCGTCGTAGTAGCGCAGGAGCGACTCGGCGACCTGCTCGGGCGTTCCCACCAGCGCCGTCGTGTTGCCGTAGGCGCCGACGGCGGCCGCGATGGCGGTCCAGAGGCGGTCATCGTGGACCTCGCCCTTCTCGGCGAGGCCGAGGAGTCGCTGGGAGCCGACCGCCTGCGGGCTGAAGGCTGGCGGCGTGGCGGGGCTGCCCGGCTTGCGCAGGCTGAGAATGCGTTCCAGGTAACCCCGCGCCTTCTCCCATGCCTTCTCCTCCGTGCTCGCGAGGATGGGCCGGAAGGAGACGCTGAAGCGCGGTTTGCGCCCGTACTTCGCGGCGGCCGCGTGCACCTCAGCGATCTGCTGCTTCACCGAGGCGACCGGCTCGCCCCACATGGCGTAGACATCGGCGTGCTTCGCCCCCACCTCCAGCGCCGGCCCGGAGAGGCCGCCGAAGTAGATCGGCAGGTGGGGCTGCTGGAACGGCTTCACTTCGGAAGTGGCCTTGCGCACCTGGTAGAACTTGCCGTCGTAGTCGAATGGTGCGGTCTCGGTCCACGTCTTGCGGACAACGTCGAGGTATTCGTCGGTGCGGCGGTAACGATCGTCCTTGCCCAGCCAGTCGCCGTCGCGCTGCTGCTCGGCGTCGTTTCCGCCAGTGATGATGTGGAGGGCAATGCGGCCACCGGTAAACTGATCCAGCGTCGCGGCCTTGCGCGCGGCCAGCGTGGGCGCCACGAAGCCGGGACGGTGGGCGATCAGGAAACCAAGCCGGTCGGTGACCGAGGCCGTGTACGAGGCGACGCCGAAGCCGTCGGGCCCGCTCGAACCGTAGCCGATGAGCACTCGGTCGAAGCCGGCCTTTTCGTGCGTGCGGGCGAAATCGCGGACGAACTCCGGTTCGATGTGACCGCCGACCAGTGAGGAGCCGGGGCCATCGAGCTCCGAGGCCGAGCGCGTGCCGATCATCCCGATGAATTCAACGCTCATGCGAGCCTCCGCGTGTTTACTGGATCCCCAGCGCAGCTTTGCCTGTCATGAGCAAGACCATGTCGTCCTGGGGCATGTGGATGCGGCTGCAGAGCACGTCGCGGTGGTGGCGTTCAAGAGGATTCGTGCGCGCCAGGCCAGGGTTGCCGACGAGGCTGAGGGCGATGTCGACGGCTTTCACGGCATTGTTCGTGGCGACGTACTTCGCCATCGACGTCTGGCTTGCGGCCTTACTGCGGGCGCCACCGCGGTCGATCTCGACGGCGAGGTCGTAGATGAGGCGATCGCTCGTAAAGAGCAACGCTTCCATCTCGCCGACAGCTGACTGGAACCGCGGCAGCGTGGCGAGCGCCGCCCCGAGGTTGGAGGGCTTGCGTTCGTACAGGTAGGCCTTGAGCCAGGTGGCCGCCGCACGGGCGATGCCGTGATAGAGCGCGGCGAGGACCAGGTTGTTCCACGCACCCTGCGCCGGGTCGGGTGGTAACCAATCCGCCGGCTTCCTGACATCGAGCGCGTATTCGTCCGCTATCTCGACGCCTTCGAGCAACAGGTCGTCGCTGCCGGTGGCGCGCATGCCCATGTGGTCCCAGGTCTCGACGATGCGCCAGCCAGTCGCCTCGCGCGGGATGGCAAACCAGCCGACAGAAGGGTCATCGCCCGCGGTCCGCGCCCAGGTGATGAAGTAGCGCAGGAGCGGGCTGCCGGTGGCGTACATCTTGCGGCCGGTGAGTCGCCAGCCGCCGGCCACGTGTTCCGCGGTGGTGGAAGGCAGCCCCCCGCGGGTCGGTGTGCCAAGTTCGGGCTCGACGCGCATGACGTTAACCAGCGCGATGCCATTGAGCGCTTCGCGGCACATTCGCTCGTGCGCAATCGCGTTCCACGTACCCGTTTGAGCCGGCAGCGCGTGATAGATCAGGTGCATGGCGTAAACGAGTGCCGTGGAGGGCTCACCAGCAGCGATGCGCTCGATAACCCGACAGGCGAGCTCGAGACCGGCCTGCTGGCCGCCGTACCGCCGGGCGACCGTCAGGTTCAGGATGCCGGCGTTGCGAAGACGTTCGAAGTTCGCGAAGGGGAACTCGGCCGTGCGGTCGTAGTGGGCGGCGTCCTGCGCGAACTCTCGCGCGAGTTGCTCCGCCGCGTCGATGGCGACGGAGGGCTCGATGGCGGCGATCACGGGAACAGTCACGTACTCTCCGCTAAAGTTGACTTAGTCGGTCAAGAATAGCCGATGGCGGACGACGCTTCAACGGCGCAAGTTCAGAGGGCGAGGGCCTTGGGGCGCGAAGCGAAGAGGTGCGGGTCGTTCGCCCAATCGACGCCTGGAACATCGATGTAGAGCTCCAGCTCGTTCCCATCGGGATCGAGGATGTAGAGGCTGTGCGTGACCGTGTGGTCGGTTGCGCCGACGATTTCGACGTTAGCTGCGTGGACCCGATCGAGGGCTTCGCGCAGTTCGTCATCGGAATCGCCCACCTTGACTCCGAAGTGGTAGAGGCCAAGGTGGCGGCCCTTCGGCAGGGCCTGGGCTGTGGGGCCGACTTCGATGAGCAGCAGCTCGTGGTGTGTGCGGCCGCTGGAGAACGCTGCCGCGGCAGCGCCCGGGAGGGGCAGGCGCTTCCAGCCGAGAACGTCGCCGTAAAAGGCGGCCGAGCGCTCGAGGTTGCCGACGTAGAGGACGATGTGTCCGAGTTCTTTGACCTGCATTTGTCTTGAGCTCCGTTTGGTGCGCGCCAGGCGCACCGGTGTTGGTGCCCACACTCTACATGAGTTACTTACGTTTTACAAGTGCGCAAGTGGTTGAGCCGGCCCCCGATCCGCGTCATGGGCCGTTCAGAGGATCGGGAGGTACTCGGTGAGCTCGAAGTCGGAGATGTGACGCCGGTAGCGTTCCCACTCGATTCGCTTGTTCGCGATCAGGCTTTCGAAGACATGGTCGCCAAGGGCGGATCGCAGGAGGGTGGACTTTTCAGCCACTTCGATCGCCTCAATGAGGCTGCCGGGCAGCATCTCGATGCCTCGTGCAGCGCGGTCGGCCGCGCTCATTTCGAAGACGTTTTCTTCCACCGGTGGCGGGAGCGTGCGCTCGTGTTCGATGC
This sequence comes from Tepidiformaceae bacterium, assembly GCA_041477975.1. Classification (GTDB taxonomy): domain Bacteria; phylum Chloroflexota; class Dehalococcoidia; order Tepidiformales; family Tepidiformaceae; genus JBGOVF01. The sequence goes on along the minus strand of JBGOVF010000002.1, from coordinate 1,142 downwards.
CATCCAGCCCGGCCGCAAGCATCACCGCGAACGCAAGGTAAGGGTTGCAGGCCGAGTCCGGCGATCGGTACTCGATGCGGGTGTGGACTTCCTTGCCGGGAGTGTATTCGGGGATGCGGATGAGATCGCTGCGGTTGCGCCGCGCCCAGCTGAGGTAGACGGGGGCTTCGAAACCGGGCAGCAGGCGCTTGTAGCTGTTGACCCACTGGTTGGTCACCAGGGTGATCGCGCGCGAGTTGTGCAGAAGTCCGGCCATGTAGCCCCGAGCGATGGCGCTCAGGTGGTAGGGATCCTCCGCATCGAAAAAGGAGTTGCGTTCGCCTTTGAAGAGCGATTGGTGTACGTGCATGCCGCTGCCGTTCTGGTTCTCGACCGGCTTGGGCATGAACGTGGCGTAACAGCCGTTCGCGAGCGCGATCTCCTTGACCACCAGGCGGTAGGTCATCGCCGAATCCGCCATGGTCAAAGCGTCGGTGTAGCGCAGGGCGATTTCGTGCTGGCTCGGCGCCACCTCGTGGTGGCTGTACTCCACCTCGATGCCCATCGCCTCCAGAGTGAGGACGGTCTCGCGGCGGAGGTCGTGGGCTGCATCGGCGGTTTGGTCGAAGTAGCCGCCCCGGTCGAGCGGCTCGGTGCCCTTCGAGTCCTTGAAGTAGAAGTATTCGAGTTCCGGGCTGACGTAGAACGTGTAGCCCAGGTCCGCGGCGCGCTTGAGCTGACGGCGAAGGACGAAGCGCGGGTCGCCTTCGAAGGCCTGGCCATCCGGGCGGTAGATATCGCAGAACATGCGAGCGACGCCGGATTCCTTCGGCCGCCACGGGACCAGTTGAAAGGTGGCCGGGTCTGGCTTCGCCACCATGTCCGATTCGTCGATGCGCGCGAAGCCTTCGATGCTGGAGCCATCGAAGCCCATGCCCTCTTCGAGCGCCTTTTCGAGCTCTTCAACGGTGATCGCGAAGCTCTTCAGCGCGCCGACGATATCGGTGAACCAGAGGCGGATGAACTTCACGTCGTTCTCGCGGCAGGCAGAGATGACGTAGCTGGCGGGTTCGGACATCCAGTGCTCCGTGATGCGCTGCGGCAAGCCTCCGCGCGGAAATTAGAATAGCGCGATCATGTTTCGTCCGTGCTACGGAGCGGCG
>JBGOVF010000100.1:0-7232 GCA_041477975.1 Tepidiformaceae bacterium | reverse complement strand
TCCAGGTGCGCCGTTTTGCCGAACTATACCGGCGGTGGCCTGAAGGGGCCGTGCGGCTTGCTCGTCGCGGTGGGTAGCCGCGAAACTTCGGCTGTGAAGCGGCTCCTGCTCGCGACCAACAACCCCGGAAAGGTGCGCGAACTTCGCCACCTGCTTGCGGGCTGCGGCTTCGAAGTCCTCACGCCCGCCGAAGTCGGTGTCACGTTGGAAGTGCCTGAAACGGGCGGCACCTATGCCGAGAACGCCCTGCTCAAAGCGCGCGCTTTCGCGCAGACGGGCAACTGCCTCGCGCTGGCCGACGATTCTGGGGTCGAAGTCGATGCCCTGGGCGGCCGCCCCGGGCTCCAGTCGGCGCGCTTTGGCGGGCCCGGGCTGGACGACGCCGGGCGCGTCCAGTTCCTCCTTCGTGAACTTGAAGGCGTGCCGCCGGAACGGCGCACGGCACGCTTCCGCGCGCTGGTCGCCCTCGCCTGGCCAGTACGCTCAGAACTGAGGACTGAGAACTCAGAACTCGTCTTCGAGGGCGTGCAGGAGGGCCGCATTGCGGAGGCGCCTCGTGGCGACCGCGGCTTCGGCTACGACCCGGTGTTTCTGGTCGACACCCGGCGCACGCAGGCCGAAATCAGCGACGACGAGAAGGACCGCATCAGCCACCGGGGCCAAGCGGTTCGGGCCGCGGCCGCCTGGCTGCGAGAGCGCTGCCTGTGATTGCGCGAGCGGCGAGCTTGCTCGTGCTCGTGGTGGCGCCGTCGCTGGTCGCGTGCAGTGGCAGCTCCAGCTACCCGGACCCGGCGCCCTGCCCGCCGCCCGCCAGCGCCAGCGCCACGGCCACGCCGCCGGGCCGGCCGCCTGGCGGCCCGCCAGGGGGCAGCGCCGCCGCCGTCTACACGAACGCCATCCGCGTCGGCGTGCAGCGCATACGCGATTTGCGCGCGGACCAGCGGAGCCTGCACCCGACCGACAAGTTTTCCCGCACGCCAGAGTTTCGCACGAGTTTCGCTACGTATGCGGACGACACCATCTGCACCGCCGAGGCACTGAAGGCGGTTAAGGCGCCTGACCAGCGCTACACAGACTTCGACGAGAGCCTCGATGCCTCGCTCCAGGCGCTGATCGACCACACTCTGGCCGGCCGGGAGGCTGTTGGGCAGCGGAACACGAGCGCGTACCGCGACTGGTATCGGGATGTTGATGCGAAGATCGATGCCCTCCGTGTGCTGTACGACGCTCGCCCGCGCTGATACCGGGAGTTGCGAGTCGGGAACGGAGCCGCGCGCGTAAGCAAGCGTCCGCGACCACAACGAACCAGGCTCCGCCGTCGAGACCCATGTTTGCCGGACAATCCGGGATTCAACCGGCCGAGACCAGCGCCACCCCGCCGAGTGCCAATGCCGCACCCGCCAGCCGCAGCGGCGTCATTCGCTCGCTGGTGAGTATGGCCGCCAGGGAGACGGTGGCCACAGGGTAGAGCGAGCTGAATACAGATACCACGCCCACGTTGCCGTGGATCGTCGCGTAGGCGAACAGGGCGTTGGCCGAGGTATCGAGCAGCCCGGTGAGCGCCACCAGCGGTAACGCCGGCCCGGGCCGTGCCAGGCCGCGACTGGCGAGCCCGATGATGGCGATGACGGTGATGGAACCACCGCGGGCGCCCGCCACGACCCAGAGTGGTGAGGCGCCGGTCTGCGCGCCCTGGTCCACGAGAACGTAGAACATGCCGAAACCCAGGGCCGCGCCGAGGGCCATCGCGACGGCCGCGCGCCGCGAGGCGCCGCTGACGCCGGCATCATCGACCGGCCGCGAGACGAGGACGATGCCCGCCAGCGCGAGCGCGATGCCGGCCCATTCGAGCGCGTTGGGGGCTTCGCCGCGGGCGACCGAGACGGCCAGCGGGACGATCGCCGCGCAGCCTGAGATGGGCGCGACGAGCGCCATCTGGCCGCTGGCGAGGCCACGGTAGAACAGCACGAGGGCCGCGCCGGTGCACAATCCCGCACCGGCGCCCCAGAGAATCCCCTCGGCGCGCCAGTCCTCTCCCAGCAGCAGGACGAACGCGAGGAGCGCGACCCCGCCGGCGAGCTGGCTCCAGAACGCGACCGAGACGGCCGCGAGCCGCTTCGCCTGCGTCCCGCCGACGAAGTCGGCGGTGCCCCAGAAAAGGGCCGAGGCAAGGCCGAGGAAGAGGGGCACAGGGGGAGCATACGGAGGATTTTGGATTGGGGATTTTGGATTCGAGTGGCCGCCAGCCTCAGCCGAGGCGAGTCTCGCGGAACCTCGCCGTTCGATTGACCGTTGGATGGATCACGGAGGGATGGAGAGTTTACGCGTGGATAACAATGGGTCGGGAAACGGAGTGTTATAGTCCGCGCGCAGGGCGGGCGCGGCCCGGCCCCCTCGGCGGAACGGAGGGACGGCATGACGATGCAACGGGCGGAGTTCGAGGCGAAGCTCGTGCTGCTTCCGCCGCGCTGCCACGAGGTGCTGGCGCTTATCGCCGAGGGCAAGACGAACAAGGAGATCGCGCTTCTCCTGCCCAAACGCGACAGCGAAGAGGGCGAACGCATCGCCGAATCCACCGTGAAGGGCTATGTCGAAGACATCCTGCGGACGCTGGGAGTCGACCGCCGCACGGAGGCGGCTGCACTGTGGGCGAAGTACGCGAGCGAGTGATCACCCGCCGAACGGCGGGGGCCCAACGGCGGGTTACGGAGCGGGCGGAGCCGGGCTACGGTGGTGCTGCGCAACCGGCCGGAAGCGACAACAAAGTCCTGAGGAGGAGGTTATGAGATTACCTGATCTCAATCATTGGAAGCGCCGGAACTCGAGGATCGCCGTCGTCTTCATTGCCGTCCTCGCGCTCGGAGCCGGAGGCTTCGTCGCCGGGCGCCATCTCGCCTCCGCGCCCGCCGAGGCGGGTAACCCCGCGAGCCCCCTGGACCTGGGGACTATCTCGGGGAGCGACGCGACGCCTCCCGGCCCCGATGTAACGCCTGTGCCGGGATCGACGCCCGACACGACCAAACCATTCTGGTTCATCCCGTACGCTAACGCCGAACGGGATGCGCCGAAGTTCCACGGAACGCTCAACGGCATCGAGTTCGGGGCCCAAAGCGGGGCGCTACCCGCGTGCGCGAAACCAGCCACACCAGACGATTGGAAGAAGGCCGTCGCCGGTACTTTCTACGACCTCAAGTTGGACAGCCTTCCCGACGGCGTGGAACCGCGCGAGTTCGCTCGGGTAGGGAAGTGCGCCGACGATGGGCGACCGATCTGGATCATCGCCGAGGTGCACCTCGAGGGTATAACCGGCGTAAACAATGGCGGCGGAAGCATCCAGATAAGCCGTTGGGAAGCCGTCCGGTGGTACCCGCAAGAATTTCCTCCGGAGCGATTCTCAACTGGCACCATCGCCGGACGGCCAGCAGTGTTCGCCGACTCGTTCCTGCCGGTAATCGGCGTCGCGGCGGTTGTTGTGTCCGACGCTGAGAACGGGGGGTCGACGATGCTGCTAGGCAACGCCGTTAGCGTGGACGTCCTGAAGCAAGTGGCGGAGGCCTTGTACAAATGAAACACCTCGTTCGATGGTTGCCGGCCCTTGCGGCCGCCTGCGGCCTGCTCCTGGGCATGGCCACGGCGGAAGTTGGGCACGCGACGACCTACACGTTCAACGTTTACAACTACCCGGGCACGCACTCATCCACCGCGACTCTCAACTGCGGATGGCACGTGATTTGTGAGGGAGATAATCCGTACGACGGTCCGGGCCTGGACTGGCATAACAGCAGTAGCGAGGGCAGCAACACGGTGAACTGGCGTTCTTTCAGTGCCAACGACCAGTCATACGGCTACGCGGGAAGCGTTCAAGTCCAGGATGGCACGTCGGGGTCGTGTCACACCGCGCGGGCGGCTCTATTCTCCCCGTCCGGCGCCGCCTTGGACAGGATCAACTACCTTCATACGTCGCCGTACGGGACAGGTGGTTACACCGCCATCAACAGCGGCTCCTGGCCCGCCTCCACCGAGTTCCGCGTGGGAACCACAGTAGACAACGACTGCGGGCAATTTGCTGCGCACCTTCATCAGGAGAGGGACTCATCCAACTGGACGAAGAACTACTACCCCACAAGAGCAAACTGCGAGAACGGCAGCGGTTGTAGTGGGTACATCAACATAAGCGTCTGGTCGAATTACCAACACCACCGCACGCGGTACGCCAGCGGGTACTGAGCGTACTCGCGGCCAGAACCAGTCACCACCGCCCGCTGCCAGCCGGCGGTCGTTTCGCTGCCAGGCGACGCGACAAAGCTACTCGTTCTCGCCGTCCGCCTCCCCGTCCCCCTCATCCAGCTCCAGCGGGATCGTCTCATTCAACAGCGCGCCCGGGTCGGGGGTGGCGCCGTTCGTGGGGGCGTGGCCGTTCGTTGCCGGTGTGGGTGCGGTGGTGCGGGTGGCGGGTTCGTCCACCATCGTGAAGGCGGCGATGCTGGCGACCTGGTCGCCTTCGCCCACGCGCATGACGGTGACGCCCTGCGTGTTGCGACCGATGAGGCTGATCGTGTCCACCTTCGTGCGCACAACGATGCCATCGCGGGTCACGAGCATGAGCTCCTGGCCGGGCTGGACGATGCGGCAGGCGGCCACGTCGCCGGTGCGGTCGGTGATGTTCAGCGTCTTCACGCCCTGGCCGCCGCGGCCCTGGAGCGGGTACTCGCTCAGGCGCGTGCGCTTGCCGAAACCGCGTTCAGTGATGGCCAACAGCTGGTCGCCGTCGTCTATCGTCTCGACGCCGACGATGTAACCGCCCTTCGCGAGCTTCATCCCGCGGACGCCGCCACTCGTGCGGCTGGCGTCGCGCAGGTCATCGATCTTGAAGCGGATGGCCTGGCCGCCGCTGGAGACCATGAGCACGTGGCTTTCGTTGCTGGCCATACGGGCGGCGATGAGCGCGTCGCCGTCATCGAGGCGCATGGCGATCTTGCCGTTGCGCCGCACCTCTTCGAACTCCTTGAGCGCGGTCTTCTTGATGACGCCCTCGCGCGTGGCAAGGAGAACGAAGTCGCGCTCGTAGTCCTTCACGGTGAGGATGGTGGTCACGCGCTCGCCGGGGTCCATTTCGACCAGGTTGATGAGCGGGGTGCCCTTCGATTGCTTTTTCAGGTCGGGCACGTCGTAGGCGCGAAGGTGGTAAACCTTGCCCTGGTCCGTGAAGACGAGCAGGTTGTCGTGGGTATCGCAGACCACCAGCTTCATCACCGCGTCCTCGTCGCGGACTTGCGCGCCGCGCGCACCGGTGCCTCCGCGGCGCTGGCTGCGGAAGTCTTCGAGCGCCATGCGCTTGGCGTAGTTGCGGATGCTGAGTGTGATCACGCTGTCCTCGTGCGCGATCAGGTCCTCTTCGCGGAAGTCTTCCGCGTCAGCCTCGACGATCTCGGTGCGGCGGGCGTCGCCGTACTTGCGCTTCATCTCGAGCACGTCGTCGCGGATGGCGAAGTCGATCTTGCGGGGGTTGGCAAGCAGGTCTTCGAGTTCGGCGATCTTCTTGATCACCTCTTCGTACTCGTTCAGGAGCGCCTGGCGTTCGAGGGCGGCGAGACGGCGCAGTTGCATATCGAGGATGGCGCGCGACTGCACCTCGCTGAACGTGAAGGGGTTGCGCGTGGCGAGCGTGCGGAGGGCGGCCGGGCTGTTGGCCGGGAGGCGGCTGGCCGTGATGGTGCCGGCGCCCTGGAGGAGGTCGAGAGCGTTCGCGGCGGACTCGGAGGCGCGGATCGTGGCGATCACGGCGTCGAGCATCTCGATCGCCTTGAGCAGGCCCTGGAGGACGTGCTCGCGCTCCTTCGCCTTCTCGAGCTGGTATTCCGTGCGCCGGCGAATGACCTCGCGGCGGTGGTCGATAAACAGTTCGAGCGCGCGCTTGAGGCCGAGCCGGCGGGGCGCCCCATCGACGATCGCCATCATGTTCACGGAGAAGCTGGACCGCATGGCCGTGTGCTTGAAGAGCAGGTTCTTGACCTGGCTGACCGAGCCTTCCTTCTTTAGTTCGATCACGATCCGCATGCCGGTGCGGTCGCTCTCGTCGCGAAGGTCGGCGATGCCTTCGATCTTCTTGTCGCGCACGAGGTCGGCGATCTTCTCGACGAGCGTGGCCTTGTTCACCTGGTAGGGGAGCTCGGTGACGATGATGCTCGTCCGTCCACGGCTCGATTCTTCGATGCTCGTGCGGGCGTGCATGACGATCCGGCCGTGGCCTTCGCCGTAGGCCAGTCGCACCTGTTCGCTGTCTTTGCCCACCAGCGCTATGCCGTGCGTGGGGAAGTCCGGGCCCTTCACGATCTTCAGGAGGTCATCGAGCGTGGAGGAGGGCTCGTTGACGAGCAGCGCGATGGCGTCGGCCAGTTCTCCCAGGTTGTGGGGCGGGATGTTGGTGGCCATGCCGACGGCGATGCCCGATGAGCCGTTGAGCAATAGGTTCGGGATGCGCGACGGGAGGATGACGGGCGCCTGGTGGCGGCCGTCGTAGTTCGGCTCGAAATCGACCGTGTTCTGGTCGATATCGGCGAGCATCTCCTCGGCGATCGCCGACATGCGCGCTTCGGTGTAGCGCATGGCCGCCGGCGGGTCGCCATCGACGGAACCGAAGTTGCCCTGGCCATCGACGAGCATGTAGCGCAGGGAGAAATCCTGGGCCATGCGCACGAGGGTGTCGTAGACGGCCTGGTCGCCGTGGGGGTGGTACTTGCCCATCACGTCGCCAACGGTGGCGGCGGACTTGCGGTAGGGGGTGCCCGCCCGGGCGCCGCTTTCGTACATGCCCCAGAGGATGCGCCGCTGCACCGGCTTCAGCCCGTCCCGGACCTCTGTCAAAGCGCGCGAAACGATTACGCTCATGGCGTAATCGAGGTAGCTCGTGCGCATCTCCTGCTCGATCTGGACGGGGCGAATATTGGAGCTGGGTTCGATCGACAAAAGGCACTCCGGGGCGATCTGGGGCGGCGGAAATCGCTATGATCAGTATACCAATTGGGGCGCTACGGGCCAGCAATTTGAATCTGATTCGTCCCCAGGAACGAACGAATTGACATGTCGTGGTGTACTGGGGCCGTGATGATGACCAGCGTCCGTGCCCACCTCGGCCGCGCCTTCATCGCAGCGCTCTTGGCGGCCGCTATCGCCGTGCTCAGCCCTGGAGCGGCGCACGCCGACAACCCGTGGATCATCGTCGTTTCGGGGCC
>JBGOVF010000523.1:0-2603 GCA_041477975.1 Tepidiformaceae bacterium | reverse complement strand
GTGCGGGAACTCGTGGAAGACGGCCGCGAGTTCGAAGCCTTCGATGGCCGGCCGGTCTTGAACGCGCCCACATCGGCCTCGGCCGTAAGCGGCGCCGACCAGGTACGGCGTCGCGCCGAAGAGACACGCCGGCTGCTGGACACTGGCGGCACCGTGATCGTTTTCGGTCGCCCGGATGCGACGCAGAACGGGCTGCAGGGCTTCGAAGGGTGCGACCGCTACAGCTGGCTTCCGGCGCCGGCCGGGCTCTCCTGGGGTCCGCCCTACCTGCGCGCCGCCGAGGGCAAAACCGTCCGCATCGTCGCCGAAGACCACCCCACGGCCGGGCTGCTCCGCGAAGCGCGTAGCGCCATCGGCTACCGGGCGACGTTCGACGACCGCCAGCCGGAAGTGCGCCGGGCCGGCCGAGTCATCGCCACGGGCGGATCCGGGCTGCCCATCGCGATGGAGTTCGCGCTGGGACCGGGCCGCATCGTCTTCCTTCCGGCCTTGAACGACGACGCAACATCCGGCCGTGCGGACTTCGCGCAGGGCCTGGTCGACGCCGCCCGGCGCCTGGACGCGCACGCCGAGCCGGGCTCCGCTCCCTACTGGGTACGCTCACTTCCGGTTCCGGGGCTGGAGCAGGTAGAGGCCGAACTCGAGGAGGCGGAGACTGCCGCCGTCGAGGCTTCAGCCCACGCAGCGGCGGTGCGCGAGCGGCACGACGATCTCGCCCGCCACCGCCGCTTGCTCTGGGAGGATGGCGCTCCGGTCGTTCAGGCCGTCGCCGATGCCTTCCGCATGCTCGGTTTCGCCGTCACGGGGGGCGCCGGCGAGCCACTGCAAATGGCCTCTGAAGGCAACACGGCGTTCCTCGAGGTGGAGAGTTCACGCGAGCAGGTCGTCGAGTGGCCGTATGTGCGACTGCAGCGCCGCCTTGAGGCGAACATGTTGAGCGGCGGTGGCGAACGCAAGGGTGTCGTGGTGGCGAACGGCTTCCGCGATATAGAGCCTTCGGCGCGCGTCGCACCCCTCAGCACCCCGCTCGAACTCGCTTGCCAGAACTACCATTACGCACTCCTCTCCGGCGAAACGCTGTTCGCGCTGGTCCAGCGCGTCCTCGGCGGGGCCGACGAGGCCACGCTGACGGCGGCCCGGCGGCGAATCATGTCCGGCGCGGGCCTGCTCACGACCGAGGCCGCCCTCGGTGAGGTCGGCGAAGGCACACCCGACCACGGCCCTATCTTCTAGCCCATCGCCCGGCCGCGTCGGCTACAATCCGGCCCATGGTCAAGATCATCAAACCGAACGAACGCGACCGCGGCACCGCCCAGACCCCCGGCATGCGGCGGGAAGCCGGCATTTCAGCCGGGACGGCAAGTTCAGCGGGCCTCTGGATGGGCACCGCCTTGAACGACCCGGGCGCAGCCTCGGGCGCGCACCACCACGGCGCAAACGAATCGGGCATCTATATCCTGCGCGGTCGCGTGCGCTTTCGCTGGGGCGCCAAGCTCGAACACGTGGCCGATACGGAGCCGGGCGACTTCGTCTTCGTGCCGCCCTTCGAAGTGCACATGGAAGAGAACCTGGACGCCGAAAACGAAGCTGAGCTGCTGCTGGCTCGAAACAGCCAGGAAGCCATCGTCGTGAACGTCCCGGACCCGCGGGTTTAGCCGCTCAGCTCGCTTCGGGGAAGGTTACGCAGGTCGTGGTGCTCTCGATGCCTTCGACAGCGCGAATGTGGCGGCTGATGACGGCGGGGACGTCGGTCAGGGTCGGCACTTCCACAACGGCCACGATGTCGTACGGCCCCATCACCTGGTAGACCTCGCTGATGCCTTCCACGGCGTTCAGCCGGTTGAATACGTCAAGAGTCTTGGCGGGATCGACAACGATCAGGACGAACGCTTTGATCATGTTGGGGTTACTCCTGGCTGATTACGGCCGTTCCCGCCGGGTGGGCGTAACAGTAGCATCTGTGCGTTTCCGGCACATTACGCAAAGGGGGAAGCGCGCTTTCACTCTTCGCGGAGACGAAGGACGGCCATGAACGCCTCCTGCGGGATCTCCACGTTGCCCACCCGCTTCATTCGCTTCTTGCCTTCGGCCTGCTTCTCCAGCAGCTTCCGCTTGCGCGATATATCCCCGCCGTAGCACTTGGCCAAAACGTTCTTGCGCATCGCCCGGATCGTCTCCCGCGCGATGATGCGCCCGCCCACCGCGGCCTGGATCGGCACGTCGAACATCTGTCGCGGGATCAGTTCGCGCAGCTTCGAAACCAGCAGCCGGCCTTCGCGGTCCGCGTTGCTGGAGTGCGTGATCAGCGAAAGCGCGTCGACCGGGGTCGCGTTCACCAGGATGTCCACCTTCACCAGCCGCGCCGGCCGGTACTCGCTCAGGTGGTAGTCCAGGCTGGCATAGCCGCTGGTCGAGCCTTTCAGGTTGTCGTAGAAGTCGACCAGGATCTCCGCCATCGGGATGTCGTATTCGAGCAGCACGCGCGCCTCGCCGGGCGCCACTTCGCTCTCCGGTTCCAGGAACTCCATGCGCAGGAACTGCCCGCGGCGCGTCGTCACAAGCTCCATCACCTGCCCGATGTAGCGGCTCGGCGTGATGACGTC
>JBGOVF010000500.1:0-2742 GCA_041477975.1 Tepidiformaceae bacterium | reverse complement strand
GATCGCGCGGAGGGACTGAACATGTCAGCAGTCCACACGGACATCATGGTGGGCGGCCCGGAGGTGGAGGTCGACGGAATCGAGAAGGGCGGAGCACGGGTGCCGATCCTTCGCAACAACGAGTTCCAGATCCCCTAGCCGGCGATGGCGTTTCCTTTCGATGGTCGGTTCGTAGGATGGATCGCCGTCGCTCTCGTCCTGATTGTCACGCCAGGTCCAGACACGGCGCTGATCATCCGCAATGCGTTGCGCGCCGGAGCGAGATCGGCCTCTCTGTCGGCCGTCGGCGTGGGCCTTGGGAGCGCGGCGTGGGCGGCGGCCTCCGTGGTTGGCGCCGCGGCGTTGCTGGAGAGCTCGGACGTCGCTTTCACCGCATTCAAGCTCGCCGGCGCTGCCTACCTTGTCTACCTGGGGCTTCGCACACTGGCCGGCACCTTCCGCCCGGCTCCGGGCAGCGCCAATGAGTCAGCCCCCGCCACAACGACGAGCACGAGCGCCTGGACCGCTTTCCTCCAGGGCGTGCTCGACAACTTGTTGAACCCAAAGGCTGGGGCGATCTTCGTCACGGTCATGCCTCAGTTCCTCGAGCCTGGCGACTCCGTGACCCGCCTCGTGCTGATGGTCGTCTGCTACGACGCCATCGTCATCGTCTGGCTCTGCGCCTACGCGCTCGTGGTCAGCAGGGCGGGGCGTAGCAGCATCGGAGCCCGGGTGCGCAAGGGACTAGACAGGGTCACCGGGACCGTCATGATCGGGCTCGGCGTACGACTGGCGCTCGAGCGCCGCTGATCGAGGGCAGATTCGCGGTAGTCCGCCTCAAATAGCCGACCTCGTTGCCCTCACGTACTGGAGCACGGGTGGCACCTCGCCTCGTTCTATCTCTGCGAAACCGGCTTCCGACACCAGCGCCTCGACGTGCGGGACCGCATGCGCCATCGCCGCCAATCCGGTCGGACCAAGCAGCGCCCTCCAGAGGTGGCCCTCTGGCGCCTGAAACTCCGCGATCAACAGCCTGCCGCCTGGCTTGAGCATTCGGTGCATCTCCCCCACCGCCGGCAGCTGGTCCGCGCGGTCAAGGTGGTGCATCGTCAGGCTCGAAACCACGACGTCGAAGCTGGAGTCCGGAAAGCTCAGCCTGCCTGCGCTACCAACCTCGAAGGTCACGTTGGCGGCCGCGCGGGATCGCGATGCGGCATGGGCGATCATCTCGGGTGCGGCGTCGACACCAACGACCGAGCCCCGCGGCCCAACCGTTTCGGCGAGCATGCGGCGTAGTAGCCCGTCCCGCAGCCAACATCCAGGACACGGTCGCCAGCCCGAATCCCCGCTTTGGCAGCCAGGTCGCGAAACGACTTCCGTCGCTTGCCCGCAAACAGCACTGCGGTGACAAAGTCGTACCTGCGAGGCGTGCCGATGGTGCGGCCTGTTGGACTCGCCGGCCGCGAGGAGCCGTGAAGAAGAGTGCCCAGATTCATGGCTGCGGAACCTCGTCCAATTCAGGCTTCACCGAACCTTCCTCCTTTTCCCGATGCCGATGAACTTCTCGAGTTGATTGAGGGCTTGTTCGAGATGCCGTGGCGTGGTGGTGGCAGCGGGCAGCATGAACATGCCGCTGAAGGTTGCCGTGACCAGTGCGGCCGTGGCGTCGGGATCGAGCCCAGGGTCGATAAACCCCTCGGCCAGCGCGTGGTTCAGCAGCCCGCGAAGCGTGGCATGCCACGTGCCGTGGGTCTCCTTGAAGATGGCGGCGATCGCGGGGTCGCGAGCTGAACGTTGCGCGAGCTCGCCCATGACGGCGAACAGCTCCGGCTCATCTCGAACCAAACGACGCACGCCCTGGAAGTGCGCTTCCAGCTGTGCGCCGGGCGAGCGGCCAGGCACGAAGGTCGTGCGGAACCGTTCCATCGCATGACCGACGACCGCGCGGATCAACGCCTCCTTGGTGCGGAAGTAGTAGTGCAGGGTCGCGACGTTCACGCCGACGTCGGCGGCGACATCGCGGGTCCTCAAGCCTTCGAAGCCGGCTTCAGCCACTCGGTGGTAGGCGGCCAAGACGAGCGCCTGACGCCGGGGCTCGGCTTCAGGTGTCGCCTTCGGGCGTCCTCTTTTCGGGAGTGCCAGGCTATTCAATCAATCACTTGATGGAATAGAATAGACCAAGGGGCCGATTCTTGCTTGCATCACGACATTCCGGGGAGGATCCAATGGCATCTGAGGCGTCGGTCAATGAGGCGGAAGACATCGCGGCACCAGTCGGTGTGAAGAGACCGGCCGAGATGTCGATCTTCGAAAGATACCTCCGGCCGCTGGTCGGCAAGGTGAACCCTCGCATCATGGGTCTGGCCGGCACGCGCTGGTCCCCCACCTTCTCGGTGCTGAAGCACCGCGGGCACCGGTCGGGCCGGGTATACGCGACGCCGGTGAGCGCCCTCCCCCGCGGAGGATTCTTCTGGATTGGCCTCGCATTCGGCGAAGAGGCCGGTTGGGCGCGCAACGTAATCGCCGCCGGCGAGTGCGAGCTGCGTTACAAAGGCATCGACTACCGCTTGGTCGAGCCGGCGGTCGTGGAGCGCTTCGCTGTGAGCTCGCAGCTCCCCCTGATGTTGCGCATTGCCGGCCCGGTCGTCGGGATTCACAAGCTCCTTCGGATGCGCGCGATCAGGGCCTGAGCACGGCCGAACCCTAAGTCACGATTCGAGCCAGGATCGGGCTCGGATTGAATCTGATCATGCCGAAGAGCCG
>JBGOVF010000272.1:0-4203 GCA_041477975.1 Tepidiformaceae bacterium | reverse complement strand
CTCCGCTCGCACCATCGAGGGCCACCACGTGCCCGTCATCGATGACGACCGCCATCTCCGCAGAATCATCGGCGAGGCCGTCCCAAACGCGTCCGCCGCGGAGAGCGAGCGATTTCATGGGCCGATTCTAACGGGCGGCGCCGCGTGCACGCAGGCTCAGGCGGGCTGCTCGCCGGGGTGGGCGCGGCTTTCGAAGATGTTCTTGACGCCGTATTCGGCGGTGATCAGCTTCAGGAAATCCCGGATCGGCGGCGCGAGAATGCGGTTGCGGACGACGTGGACGCCGACCTCGCGTTGCGTGGGTTGCTCCATGTCGCGAATCTCCACGCGGACAAGGGCGCCGTTTGCGAGCTCGGCTTCGACTGAGATGACAGGGAGGATGGAGATGCCGAGGCCGGCTTCGACCATGTGCTTCGTCGTTTCCATGTCGTCCAGTTCCATGGGCGATTCGGGCACCACGCCCGCGCGCAGGAACATGCTGTAGACCAGGCTGTGATAGCTGGAGCTGCGTTCGAAGAAGAGGAACGGTTCGCGGCCCGCTTCGGTGATGGAGACGCGGCGCTTCTTCGCGAATGGATGCGAGGGCGAACAGACGAGGACAAGGTCATCGTTGTAGAGGTGCAGCGATTCGACTTCAGGGTGCTGGGTGAGGCGCGAGATGCAGACGTGCGAATCGCCCGCGATGAGGCGCTCGACCAGCTCTTCGGTGTTGCCGGTGGTCACGTGGACGTGGACGCGCGGGCGGATCTCGCGGAAGCGCTTGAGGATGCCCGGCAGGACGTAGGTCGCGATGCTGGAGCTGGCGGCGATGCGGATGCTGCCGATGTCGCCGTGGCGGACCGCTGCGATGGCGTCGGTGCCTTCCTGGACGGCGGTGAGGGCGCGCTGGGCGTGCGGGATGAACGCCTCGCCCGCATCGGTGAGGGTGACGCTGCGGCCCGTGCGCTCGAACAGCCGCTCGCCTATTTCTCGTTCGAGCGACTGAATGCGCGCGGTGACAGACGGCTGCGTAAGGAAGAGCGACTCCGCCGCCCGACTGAACGAGCGGTGGTGCGCGACCTGGAGGAACGCTTCGAGTTGGGCCAGTTCCAAAGTTTCACTCCGTGGGGTGGGCAGACCCCGGGACCGGGACCTCTACTTGAAGAAATCCGCGTTGATCGTGATGTATTGCTTCATATCGTCGCTGAGGTCGTTCTCATCTTTGATGGCGGAGACCGGACAGGCCAGTTCGCAGGCGGCGCAGTCGATGCACTGGTCGGGGTCGATGTAGTACTGGGGCGAATCGTCGCTGGTGTGGATGCAATCGACCGGGCAAACATCGACGCAGGAGGCGTCCTTCACGCCGATGCAGGGCTCGGTGATGATGTAGGGCACGCTAGTTTACCTCGAACGTATCGGGGCGTACGCCCGCCTTGTAGACAACGATGTCGCCCTCGACACGAGCCTGGCAGGCGAGGCGAAGGCGCGGGTCTTCGACCGCGGTCCGGCCGCGCTGGCGGACCAGGTTCTGGCGCTCGAACCGCCCCATCCCACTGAGGCGGCCGATGCCGGAGACCACTTCCATCGCGCAGTTCGTGCACTCACCGTTCTTCGCGCAACCCACCGGCCAGAAGTAGCCGTGGGCGCTGACAGCGTCCATCACGGTCTCGCCGCGCGGCGATTCAACTTCGATACCGAGGGGTTCAACACGGATCCGTGGCATAGACGGATTCTATCAGCTTGCGAATGAAATGCCGGTCAGGCGGGTACGGCGGGGATCTTTCCAAGGCGACCTGCGCGGAAGTCTTCGACGGCCTGAACGATCTCGTCGCGGGTGTTCATGACGAACGGACCATAACGGGCGACGGGCTCGCCGATTGGCAACCCGCCGAGCACGAGCACGTCCCAGCCGGCCGCCGAATGCCCCGGCTGGTGAGCGGAGGCTTCGATGACGAGCGCCTGGCCCGGCCCGAAGATGGCAAGGTCGCCCTCTTCCACCTCGATGCGTTCGGCGCCCGCGAGTCCGTCGCCGTTGAGGGCGTAGACCAGGGCGTTGAAGTCCATGCGCCAGGGCAGGGTGACGCGCGAGCCGGGCGGGATGGTGGCATGGAGGTACGTGATAGGTGTGAAGGTCTGGCCCGGCCCGGAAACTCCGTCCAGTTCGCCGGCGATGATGCGGACGAGCGACGCGCCATCGTCGCTGGCGATGAGGCCAACGTCGCCGGCATCGAGGTCCTGGTAGCGGGGCGGGAGCATCTTGTGGGCGGCGGGGAGGTTCACCCAGAGCTGCACCCCGTGGAACATGCCGCCCCTCTGGACGAGGAGTTCGGGGGGCCGTTCGATGTGGAGGATGCCCGCGCCCGCGGTCATCCACTGCGTGGCGCCGTTGGTGATGAGCCCGCCGCCCCCGGTCGAATCCTGGTGCTCGAAAGCGCCATCGATCATGTAGGTGACCGTTTCGAAGCCGCGGTGGGGATGCCATGGGGTGCCCTTCGCCTCACCGGGGGCGTATTCGACCGCGCCGATGTGGTCGAGCAGGAGGAAGGGGTCGGCGAGGCTGAGGTCGACGCCGGGAAAGGGGCGACGGACTTCGAAGCCTTCGCCTTCGAGTGTGCGCGTGGACGGGACGACGGCCATCACAGGCCGCCAGTGCGTAGCGGCGGGAAGGGTGGCGAGGCGCGGCAGTTGCAGCGTGTCGGCGGTTACGGCGGGCATGGGTTCTCCGGATGCGGGGATGGGCGTGGAACTATTGTTGCAGGTTCGGCAGGCCGCGCGCGTTACCAGGCGGCGCCTTTGGGCAGACGCTTGCGTTCCTCGCTCCAGAAGGCGCCGTTCGTGGCGTGGTTGCGGTTGGGACGGCGGGGGCCGTGCTCAAGGATGTCGATGACTTCGCTCCACTGGCTCGCGAAGGTGACGGGCGCGCCAAGGCCGGCCTCGACTTCGTCGATAGTGAGGTTGTCGAGGAACTTCTGGCCGAAGTAATCGAGGCTCGGGCGTGGGAGGACGAAGCAATCAGGTGCGGCTCCGGCGAGTTGAGTGACATAATCGTCGCCACAGAGCAACCCGGAGACGTTCACGCGCTCGCCGAAGACGGTGTTGGTGATGGTGCGCACTTCGACCTTCGCGCCGGTGAGGTTCCCGACCTCGGCGGCGATTTCGGCGAGCCTCGGCGCGATGAGGCTGGCAGTGGCAATCACCAGGCGGCGGTCGCGGTAGCGCCCGGTGCAGCCCTGGCGGGCTAGCTTGCGGCGGGTGCGCTGCCAGTCCTCATGCATGGTGCGGACCATACCGATGCCGTTTTCGTACTGCGGGAAACCGTCGTAGGTCGCCTTCGGTGGGACGGGTTCGCCGGACGTGATGTAGTACTCGTCGCTGCACTGGACGACGGTGGCGTTGTGTTGGGCGCGAAACTCAGCCTGGAGCGGGCGCAGGAGCTCGACGATCTCGCGGGCGTACCCGGGCGTCGGGCGGACAAGTTCGATGTGATCGCGGTTGAGCGACCAGTCTTCGAGCTTCGGGCTGGCGCCCACGGGCACGACCGAGATGGTCTGGACGGTGGGGTAGAGCGCGGCGAGGTCACGCACGGAGCGTTCGAGATGCTCGCCGTCGTTCACGCCGGGGCAGAGGACGATCTGCGTGTGGGCGTGGAGACCGAGGTCACCGAGGCGGCGGAGCTGCCCGAGGATGTCCGGCGCCGTGGCATTGCCGAGCATCTTGCGGCGAAGTTCGAGCTCCGTGGCATGGACCGAGACGTTGAGCGGGCTGAGGCGCTGCTCGGCGAGGCGCTCCCAATCCGATTCATCGAGGTTCGTGAGCGTGACGAAGTTGCCGTGGAGAAAGCTCAGGCGGTAGTCGTCGTCCTTCATGTAGAGCGACTTGCGCATGCCTTTCGGCAACCCTTTGAGGAAGCAGAAGAAGCAGTTGTTGTTGCAGAGCGTGACCTCGTCCCAGGTCGCGCGCTCGAATTCGAGACCGAGGTCTTCGTCGATCTCCTTCTCGAAGACGATCAGTTCGTCGAGGCCGTTGGCCTTGCGGAACTGGACCTCGACTTCGTTCTCCGCCTGGTAGAACTGGAGGTCGACGACGTCGCGAGGAGCGCGACCGGCAACGGCGACGAGCAGGTCACCGGGCTCGATGCCGGCTTCGGCCGCGAGCGAGCCGGCACGGACGCCGGAGATGAGGGCGGGGCGAGATTCACGATTCACGATTGGCGATTCACGATTT
>JBGOVF010000364.1:0-3535 GCA_041477975.1 Tepidiformaceae bacterium | reverse complement strand
GCGCTGCGCTGAAGGGGGTGGCGACGACGGTTGTTGGCCTGGCCGTGCTGGCGCTGGGGGTCGTGGGCGTCAGCGAAGTGCTGCTCATCCTTGGCGCCGGGGTGGCGATGCTTGCCTGGTCGTTTGTCGGACGGGGTGGTTCTGGCGGCGAGGCCGGGCGGGGCGTTGTGCCGAGACGGCGCCCGTGGAGTCTTCGATGGCACCGTGCCCGCCGTGCGGCCCTCACCCCCCGACCCCCTCTCCCGACTGCGCGGGAGAGGGGGAGCCAGGTGGTTCGGTCCGCGCTCTGCGCTCTGCGCTCTCGCCGGCCTTTCGTGTTTGCGGCCGCCGCCACCCCGCCAGGCTATTCGCTGACCGAGCTGTTCTGGATCTTCCTCAAGATCGGCTCGGTGCTCTACGGCAGCGGGTACGTGCTCTTCGCCTTCCTCCAGGCGGACCTCGTGGACCAGCGCCACTGGCTGACCGAAAGGCAGCTCGTGGACGCGATCGCCGTGGGCCAGTTCACGCCCGGGCCTCTTTTCAGCAGCGCAACCTTCGCCGGTTACGTCATCGATGGCTGGAAGGGCGCCCTGGCCGCCACGGCGGGAATCTTCCTGCCTTCGTTCGTGCTCGTGACCGTCACGCACCCGTTCGTGCCGCGCCTTCGCCGCTCGCCCTGGGCGGCGCCGTTCCTCGATGGCGTGAACGTCGCCGCGCTGGCGCTCATGGCCGTTGTCACGGTCACGCTCGGCCGGGAGACGCTCGATAGCTGGTTCGCGGCGCCGCTCTTCGTGGTGGCCGTGGTGGTGCTCGTTCGCTTCAACCCGAACAGTGCGTGGCTGGTGCTCGCGGGAATCGGCGCGGGGCTGTTGCACGCCTGGCTGGCCTAGCTGCTGACGGCGCCGGTCGGTGTGGTTGCTTTCGCGATCGTCGTTGACGCCCGCACGCGCTGGTCCGGCCCGCGTTCCAGCCGCTGAGCTAGCAGCGAAAGCGCATAACACGGGATGAAGTACATAAGCGAGACGATGATCAGGACCTCGATCGTCGGGTTGCCGTAGGCCGGTGTTTCGAACAGCAGGCGCCCGCGCCGCACCAGTTCGAAAACAGCGATGATGCTCGCGAGCGACGTGTCCTTGTAGAGGGTGATTAACTGGCTCACGAGCCCCGGCGCCATTCGGCGGACGGCCATCGGCACGGCCACATAGCGCATCGACTGCAGGTATCCGAGCCCGAGTGCCCGGCTCGCTTCGATAATGCCCTTCGGGACCGAGAGAATTCCGGCGCGCATGATTTCGGCCACAACCGCGCTGTTGTAAAGCGCGAGCGCGAGGACCGCCGCGGCGAAGGGCGTGAGGTCACCGTTGTTGTCATCGACGAGCAGGTTCGCCACGGGGATATCCCGCGCCCAGCCCGTATTGAAGCGCCCGGCTCCGAAGAAGATGAAGAAGAGCAGCAGTAGCAGGGGCGTGGCCCGGAAGATCTCGACGTAGGTGGTGGCGAGCCACCGGACAATGGGCACCGGCGCCAGCCGGGCAACGGCCATTACCACGCCGATGACGATGCTGAGCACGATGCTGACGACAGCGATGCGGGCGCTGAGCGAGAGCCCCTGGAGCAGGTAGCGCCAGTACGGCCACTCGCGGAACAGTTCCCAGTTGCCGGGGAGAATATCGATCAGAGCGTTCCAGATGGCGACCATCAGCGGGCGCTCGCAATCCGCCGCTCGAGGCGGGCGCTCAACCAAGCAAGCGGCAACGTCAGCGCCAAATAGAGCACGCTGGCCACGGCGTACAGTTCGAAGGTCTGGAAGTTCTGCTCCTGGATGGTGTTGACGGTGCGCAATAGCTCGCCCACGCCAACCACGGAGACGAGCGCACTGTTGCGGAAGAGCGCGCTAAAGATGCTCGTCAGCAGCGGGACCGCGATGCGAAGAGCCTGCGGCGCGACGACGTAGACGCGCGTTTGCACGTAGGTCAGGCCGAGGGAACGGGCCGCTTCCGTCTGGCCACGGTCAACCGCGAGCAGGCCGCTGCGCAGCGCCTCGCTCGTGTAGGCGCCGGTGTAGAGGGTGAGCCCGATAAGCCCGGCCTGGAACGGCGAGAGGAGGAAGAAGTCCGGCCGCCCGATGAGTGGCAGGTGGAGTTTCGGCAGCCCAAAGAAGAGAAAGATCAGCTGGACGAGCAGCGGAGTGTTGCGAAACGCCTCGACATAGACCGCGGAGCCGGCGCGCAGGAGGCGACTTTCGGAGGTGCGGAAGAGCGCCATCAGCCCGCCGAAGAGCATCGCCAGCGTGAAGGAGAGCAGCGTGAGGATGATCGTCATCCGGTACCCGCGGAGCAGTTCCGGGTAGTGCTGGCGGATCTGGTCGATCACATCCGCGCCGAAGCCGCGCGAGTTGTAGAGCAGCGCGAGCACGGCGAAGGCGACGATGCCGCCGGCAAGCAGCCGCGTAACCCAGAGGGCCGGCGTCCAGGCAGGGGCATGCTTCCCTGGCCGGTTCTCCACCGTCTCCGCCGTCACCCAGGAGGGCAAAATGACGAAGAAGAAGGAGAGCGCGAGGGCGCCGGCGGGGCTCACGAGCATGGCTCACCGGGGACGCAAGCGCCCCCTCGCCCGCCGGGGCGGGTGAGGGGGCGTGCGAGTGAAGGCCGAAGCCTCAAGCTAGTTGGTCGCGGGCAGCTTGGCGCGCGCTTCGGCCGCTTTCGGCAGGCCTTCTACCTTGCCGAGGTGCTTCTCGTAGAGCTTGTCCCACGAACCGTCGGCGAACATCTTCGCGAGCAGGGCGTCGACGAACGCGGTCATGTCGGTCTTGCCCTTCTTCATGCCGATACCGTACGGCTCCTGCGTGAACTGACCGCCCACGAGCTTGATGCTCGGATCGAGAGCGGCGAATCCGGCGAGGATGATGTCGTCGGTGGAAACCGCCTCCACGCGGCCGTCCTTGAGGGACGAGACACAGGCGGAGTAGTTCGCGAGCGAGAGGAGATTGGCGGTCGGGGCCTTCGCCTTGATGTTGTTCTCGCTGGTGGAACCGGACACGGAGCAGACGTT
Source organism: Tepidiformaceae bacterium (assembly GCA_041477975.1). Lineage (GTDB taxonomy): Bacteria > Chloroflexota > Dehalococcoidia > Tepidiformales > Tepidiformaceae > JBGOVF01. The sequence continues at coordinate 505 of JBGOVF010000364.1, read as the reverse complement.
CTTTCCGCCTAGGTCCGTCACCGTCCTAATCGTAATGTTGTCTTTCTTCACCAGGATCGACTGGCCGGCCAGGTAGTAGGGGCGCGAGAACTCGATCTGCGTCTTGCGGTCCGCATTGATCGTCATCGTCGCGATCACGAGGTCGACCTTGTCTTCCTGGAGGAACGGGATGCGGTTGGCTGAGACCGATTCCACGAACTCGATCTGGTTCTCCTTGAGCCCAAGCGCCGCGCCGATGGCCCTGGCCATATCGACATCGAAGCCTTCGATCTTGCCGGTCGCAGCGTCCTTCTGGCCGAAGCCGGGCTGGTCGAACTTCACGCCGACGACGAGCTTGCCCTTGGCGACGATGTTCGCCATGGTCGAGCCGGCTGCAAAGGTCGTCGCGGGCGGGGTGCGGGCCGTGGCGGTGGCGGTGGTGCGACCGCTGTCGTCATCGCCGCAGGCGGCGATCGCCGTGGCGTGGTTGGCGAACAGCGCCAGGAGCAGGAACTGGTAGCGGTTC
>JBGOVF010000305.1:0-3873 GCA_041477975.1 Tepidiformaceae bacterium | reverse complement strand
CCCAGGTTGCCAGAAGCCTCAGCAAAGCTTTATCGGGTCCCCTGGCCGACGTGCTGGACGAGCGATGGTTCGGTGCCTCCGTCGGGCCGCTCCCCACCGGGGCCAATCCGACCACGTACTGGACGGACCGAAACCCTCCGGTGACGGGCCCCTTCGTCAACCAGGGGAACTTCTGGTGGACGCTGGACTACCCTGCGTCTGCGCTCGCTTCGCTTTCATCCAGCTCGTTCACCGTGGGCACGCTGACCCAGGGACGGTTGGCGGATGGGCAGAAGATCGTAGTCAAAGGGCTCATCCGGGCGCTTGAAATTTCGCTTGGCTTGGACACCGACCCGGCGAACGATCCCGTTAAGACGGGCCAATTGAAGCCATTGCCGACGATCCCGGCCGAGGTGCAAGACGAAGAGGGAACGCCAGCAGCGGCAAACAAGAAGATCTTCGACGCCTCTGGCATGACGCGGAATCTGCCAGTGGAGGTGTATTGGGTCTGCGGAAAGTTCGACGGGTTCGAGGTTCAAATTTCTTGGAGCGCGCACTGTGTGTCCGTGTTTATCGTCACTCCGCCCGTGCGCATACCCGTAGGTGCCTTCGTAGGTACAGGCGTCTCCGTGGACGCCGCGATGAAACGAGCTCGAGGAATGATCGTCGTGAACGCGGCGAACACCTTGACCCCGCCAGGAGCACCGAGCCAGACAGTTGGTGGAGAGGTCCTCGCTATCCAAGATGGCGGCCTAACCCCGCCCTGACCAAGTGGGTTGAAGAACGATTCAGGACGACCAGGAGGTCCTCAAGTGGCGACGATCGATGTGATTATCAGTAGCGACCCGAAACCCTCTGACGAGGCTATGAGTGCGATCGCCCAATTCGCTGACGACCACCACTTGAGTGGGCTGGATGGCGCCGCGCTGGAGGTGGTCGATTACTTCGAGAGTGGCGATGGCGCAAAATGGGCGGCCTACTGGAACGTCCGGGGCAAGCACGGTTCGTCCGAGTACCTCGGTTTTTCGCCGACCAACAGCCCTATCGTCGTGCACCTGCTCACCGTAGCCCACCTCGACTCTAAGCGTGCCCGGATCTTGCATACCGAGTTCGACCGGCTGCACTCGCTCCACCAGATGGGCGTCCGCGCCGTCGGCCGTCCCGTCCTCCGCTAGAAAATCGGGTTCACAATCACCGCTTGCTCCCGCGACGGCCCCACCGAGATCAAATCTACCGGGCACTCCAGGAGCTCTTCCACGCGCTTGACGAAGGCCTGGGCCTGGGGCGGCAAGTCATCGAAGGTACGCACGTCCGTGGTGGGCGTGCGCCAACCGGGCAGCTCTTCGTAGATGGGGCGGACGCGTTGGAGCACCGATTCGCGGGCCGGGAGCGTCTCGACAATCCGGCCATCGAGCTCGTAGCCGGTGCAAATCTTGATCGACTCCAGGCCATCCAACACATCAAGGCGCGTAAGCGCGACGGCAGAGAGGCCGTTAAAGCGCACGCTGTAGCGGGCCGCCACGGCGTCGAGCCAGCCGATGCGGCGCGGGCGGCCCGTAGTCGTGCCGTACTCGCCGTGGCCAAACTCCTTGCCGTGGTCGCGCAGGGTGTCGGCGGTTTCGTCGAAGAGCTCCGTCGGGAAGGGGCCGTTGCCTACGCGCGTGCAGTAGCTCTTAAAGACGCCAACCACGCGCTGGATATCGGTGGGGCCGATGCCCACCCCCAGCGCTGCCCCGCCGCTCGAGCTGCTCGGCACGCTGGAGGTGACGTACGGATACGTGCCGTGGTCCAGGTCCAGGAGTGAGCCCTGGGCACCCTCGAGCAGCACATGGTCCCCCGCGCGGTGCGCGCCGAGGATGACTGCCTGGCAATCGGCGATAAACGGCGCGAGGCGGCGGCCGAATTCCGCGTAGCGAGCGAGGCAGGGTTCCATGTCGATCGGCTCGCCGCCATAGACGCCGACGATGACTTTGTTCGCGTAATCGAGGGCGGTCTTGATGCGCGGGACCATGTCCTCGGAGCGAAGGAGGTCGGAGACGCGAATGCCGCGGCGCGCGACTTTGTCGACGAAACACGGCCCCACGCCCTTGCCGGTCGTGCCGATGGCGGCATCGCCGCGCGCCAGCTCGTCGAGCTGATCGAGGCGGATGTGCCACGGCATGATCACCTGGGCGCGGTCGCTTATGACGAGCTTGCTGGTGTCGATGCCCTTGGCCTGGAGGCCTTCGATCTCGCCGAGGAGCACCTCGGGGTCAATCGCCACACCGTTCCCGATGACGCAGGTCTTTTCGGGATAGAAGATGCCGGCCGGGACAAGGTGCAACTTGAACTCGCCGCGATCGTTGACGATCGTGTGGCCGGCATTGTTGCCCGCGGAATAGCGTGCGACGACCTTTGCTTTGCGGGCGAGGAGATCGACGATTCGGCCCTTGCCTTCGTCGCCCCACTGCCCGCCGACGACCACGACGATAGGCATTTGGACACACTCCGGGCCTCCCATCGGCGGGAGGCCCGTTAATTCATTTTACAGGGCAATGCGCGGCCGGGCCAGCCGGATAAATCGGGTGTTGAAATTACTGGACGCTCGTACGATACTCTGCACGTGCGTACGAAAACCAGTGTTGCCGTCCGAGACACCCCGACATTCATCGAAGCGGCCCGCCGCGCCCAGATTCTCAACGCGGCGCTCGAGACAATCGCTGAACTGGGGTTCATGAACGCCTCGCTCTCGCAAATCGCGAAGCGGGCCGGCATCAGCAAGAGCGTCATCGGCTACTACTTTCCTGCGAAAGACGACCTCGTTCGGGCAGCCGTCGACCAGTTCTACGTCACAGGCCACACCACGATGATGGGCCAGGTCGAGCACAGCACAACGGCGACAGAGATGTTGCGGCTCTACGTCCGCACAAACGTCAACTACATCGACCAAAACCGGGTCGCAACGCGCGGCATCGGCGAAATCATCGCCAACTTCCGCACTCCGGACGGCCAGCCCGTGTTCCGCATTGAAGATGCCGAACCGATGGTCCAGGGCACAGCTGCGCTCTTTGAGTGGGGCCAGAAAACCGGCGAATTCCGCCCCTTCGACACTCGCGTCATGGCGGTGCTGCTCCGGGGAGCGATGGACACGTTCGGACAACAGCTCAGCGTGAACCCCGAGTTGGACGCGGAAAACTACATCAACGAGGTCACCGAGACGTTCATCCGCGCGGCGCGCAAGGAATCGTGAGAGCTAATTAGCCAGGAGGCAGAGGACCCATGGTTGGAAGACTCGAAGGCAAGGTAGCGGTCGTTACGGGCGCGGCCAGCGGCATCGGCGCGGCAACCACGCGGCTCTTCATCGCCGAAGGCGCCAGCGTCGTGATGGCCGACGTGCAGGACGCCCGCTGCGAGAGAATGGTCGAGGAGCTCGGCCCGAAGACGAGCTTCCGGCACTGCGATGTCACGCAGGAGCGGCAGATCGGCGCGGCCGTGCAGCACGCCGTCGAGAAGTACGGGCGACTGGACGTGATGTTCAACAACGCGGGGAAGGGCCACCCGGAAGGACTCATCCAGGACCTGACTGCGAAGATGTTCCACGAGGTCGTCGGGGTACTTCTCGGAGGGGTGGCGTTCGGGATGAAACACGCCGTGCCCGTGATGAAGGCCCAGAAGTCGGGAAGCATCATCAACACGGCCAGTGTGGCGGGGCTGGGGATTGGCTACGGAGGGCACATGTACAGCGCCTGCAAGGCGGCCGTTATCCACCTCACCCGCAGCATCGCGAATGAAGTAGGGGAAGAGAACGTGCGCGTCAACGCGATCGCGCCGGGCGCTATCCCAACCGCGATCTTCGGGCGCGTCGGAGGGCTCGACCAGGAAGCCGCCGAAGCGCTGATCCCGATGCTGAAGATG
>JBGOVF010000333.1:0-3696 GCA_041477975.1 Tepidiformaceae bacterium | reverse complement strand
TCACGATCCAGCCCGGCGGCCTGGTCGGCACGTCCGCCTTCCATCCGTTCCCGGATATCCCGGCCGGGGCCAGCTGTATTGCAACACTGGCGACCTCTGCAGCGGTCGTTGACGGCTCGAACCTCATTCCCCCCGGCCTATGAGAGCCGCAGCATCGCGCCTACCGGATCGTCGGCCATCGCGATCGTCAGTGGCGATTCCCAACGCACGTTGCGTCGGCGGTTGTAAACTACAGCCTCTGGCGCGGCTCCGGTTCGCATTCGCAAGCCGGCGCTACTTCTGCTCGCACGCGAGGCCCGCATGTTCATCGGCTACTTCACGGAGCGTCCGTACCAGGATCCCGGCGCCGGCTACTTCGGCGCCACCGGCCGTCCGATCCAGGACCTGGGCCTCAGCAACGGCAGCTACAACCCGCGCATCGGGGCCGAGCTCTACAACCGCTACCTCGATGAGAAGGTTTACGCCGAGGAGATGGGCTTCGATGGGCTGATGCTTAACGAGCACCACAGCACGCCCTTTTGCATGGGCGGGGTGATGAACGTCGAGGCGGCGATCCTCGCGCGCATCACGAAGAAGGCGAAGATCGTCCTGCTCGGGAACGTGCTGCCAATATGGGACGACCCGCTCTGGCTGGCCGAAACACTTGCCGAGATCGACATGATCTCTCGCGGGCGGCTGGTCACGGGCTGGGTGCGGGGGACCGGCCGGGAGAGCGTGGCCCACAATGCGCAGTCGCCGTTCAACTGGGAGCGGTTCCAGGAAGCGCACGACTTTATCGTGAAAGCCTGGACCGAGCCCGGGCCGTTCCGCTGGGAGGGCGAGCATTACAACTACCGCTACGTGAACCCCTGGGCGCGCCCCTACCAGCAGCCGCACCCGCCCATCTTCATCCCTGGCGGCCTGAGCAAGGCGACGGTGAAATGGGCGGCCGAGCACAACTTCCCCTACATCATGCTGGCGACGGACCTCGAACTCACGAAGCCATCGTTCGAGTATTACCACGAGTGCGCGGCCGAGGCCGGCTTCAAGTCGGGCCCGAAGGAGCTGGGCTACCTGTTCAAGGTGCACGTCGATGAGACCGAGGAACTGGCGGAAGCCGCAGGCCGTAAGTACGTCCAGGGGCCGAGCAACCCGTTCCTGGCGGGGAACGAAGGGATCGTGCGCCCGTTTATCCAGAACCTGCCCGGGATGACTTCCCGCACGGGCGTGTTGCCAACGATCGCGAACTACGCGACGGCCGCGGCACGCGGCCGCGTGCAGGGCCCGCCGCCCGTGAGCCCGCTCGGCCACCCCTACGGGTCGTTCGAGCACCAGATCGAGAACAAAAGCATCATCACGGGGACGCCGAAATCCGTGATTCCCAAGGTCCGCCAGGTGCTCGAATACCTCCGCCCCGGCAGCGTCTTCTTCTGGGACGGCGATGGCGCGATGACACATGAAGACTCAATGCGCAGCCTCCGGCTCTTCGGCGAAGAAGTACTGCCGGCGGTCCGCGAAATCGCCAAAGAACTGGACCTCCAGGGCCCGTTCGATCCGGATACCATGAAGCCTTCGTAGGCTGCGCGTCCGTGGAACGGGCGGAGCTGGGCTATGCCGAGGCCAGGGCTCGGATGGTGCGCAGCACGCTTTCGCGGCTGGTTTCGGCGGATTCCGGGACCGGAAAGACGACGGCATTGTCAATTCCGAGCGCGCGGAACTCCGCGAAGCGGCGCGCGCACTCTTCGGCTGTGCCGATGACCGAGTGGTCGTGGACCATGGCGTCGGGGACGGCGGCGCTGGCGGCGGCGCGGTCGCCGGCGGCCCAAGCCGCGTTCGCCGCATCGCAGATGGCGCCGTAGCCGTCGTCGCTGAAGACCTTGCGGTAGACGGGCGCCAGGACGTAGGTCAGGAGTTCGGCGCGATAGCGGGGGACGAGGGCGGCGGCGTCGTCGGTGACCGTGGTGCGCAGGAAGGCCGTGATATTCACGTCGGAGCGCTGTCGGTCGGCCTTCGCGATGCCGGTTTCCACCTCTTCGATGGCCCGGCGGGCGTAGGCGAGCGTCGGGAAGTTGAGGATGACGCCGTCGCCAATTTCGCCGGCGAGTTCGAGCATGCGGCGATTGAGCGCGCCCAGGAAGATGGGCGCCTGGCCGTTTGGCGGCGTCGTGAGCTGCGCTCCATTGAGGCGGTAGAGGCCTTCGTGCTTGACGCGTTCCCCTTCGAGCAGACGCCGGACGAGCGTGATGTACTCGCGCATTCGGCCGACCGGGTGGTCCCAGGGCAGGCCGTGCCAGCGTTCGACAATGACCGGCGTGCTCGTCCCGAGGCCCCAGGTGACGCGCCCACCGGCGAATTCGTTCATGGAGTTAACGGTCATGGCCATGAGGAGCGGGTCGCGGACGTATATGCCGACGATGCCGGTCGCGACCTGGATCTTCTGCGTGGCGGCGACGACCGCGCAGATGTTGGTGATCGCGTCCTGGCCGTTGACCTCGGTGAGCCAGGCGCTTTCGTAGCCGAGGCGCTCGGCCTCGGCCGCGATTTCGACCTTTTCGCGGACTCCGCCGGTGGTGAGGGCCACGCCGCTGCGGATCATTGGCCGCGCCTCGGCAGGCGGACGCGGGCCGTGCCGGGCATGAGCACCGCGCCCTGGTCGTCTTCTTCCCAGACATCGAGCGAGACTTCGTCGCCGGCGATCTCCGTGACGCGGCCGCGGAACGTGAGGTCGCGTTCGGGGAAGGCGCGGGCGCGGTTCTGCCAGGACAGACCGAGCAGGCGGCCGCGTGGGCCCGCCCAATCGACCACGTACTGGCTCAGCCACGCTCCCTGGAGCGGGCCATGGACAAGGATGTCGGGGTGGCCTTCGCTGGCGGCGTATTCGCGGTCGTAGTGGATGCGGTGGGGGTTGTTGGTGGCGGCGCTGAAAACGAAGAGCTGGGCCCGGCTCGCGTTCTTGGTCATGGGCTCCAGCTCCTGACCGACGGCGACGTCTTCGAGGCAGCGCTGGGCCGTCATCGGGCGATGCTCCGGCCGAGCGCCTGCGCGACGACGCTCCCGTCCTGATTCGTGTACGTGGTCTCGGTCATCTGGAGGACGAACGGGCCGGAGCTGCCGTTCTTTTCTTCCAGCGACTTGAGGCGCGTTACCGAGGTGTAGGTGTCGCCCGCGTAGAGCGGCGCGAGGAACTCCCATTCCTCGCCGCCGAACATCACGCGTTTCACGTTTAGGCTGAGACGCTTGCCCTCGCCGCGATAGAGGCCGTCCTCGCGGATCTCGCTCAGCGGCCGGGCCGGGGAGAGCGACCAGGCGAGGAAGACGGGCGGCACGAGCGTCGTGCGGTAGCCGGCCGCTTTCGCCGCGGCTTCGTCGAAGTAGAGCGGGTTGCGGTCGTCGGCGGCGAGGGCGAAGCGCTGGGCCTCCTTCGCCGTGATGGTCGCGGTCACGGGCTCGGAAAGCGTTGCCCCGATCAGGGCGCGCGTTTCGTCTGGGATGAGCGAACTTGTGGTGGCGATGTGGCACCTCGCGGAGAGCGGTACAGGAATAGTAGCGGTGTCGGGTGCGGTTCGGGTGGGAGGCGTGATGCGCCGCCCGCTCACTGGCGTTCGGGGTACCGAATGGGGTGCGATGGCGCGAACTTTCGGTGGCTCCACCATAATGGCCGCTGATCACGCGCGACGAGGCGGGGACTCTCCATGCGGCCAATGGCGGCGGACGACC
>JBGOVF010000494.1:0-2794 GCA_041477975.1 Tepidiformaceae bacterium | reverse complement strand
GGCGTGAGAGCGGGTTCGTCAGGCGCCGGGAGACCGCCCAGCCGATGGCGACGACGGCCAGCGTGATCGCGCCAAAGATCAGGCTCATGCGCCATCGCGCGCTCTGCGTTGTGGTGGCCACACCCTCGGCCGAGACGGCAACGGAGAGGCTGCCCACCGGTTCGTGGCGCACCCAAAGCTCGGTTGTCACGAAGTCGTATTGACGGCCGAGTACCGTACCGCGCGTGACCTTCCCGGGCACAACCACGGGGCTGGCAGGGCCGCCGCTAACCAGCCCGGAACGGTCATCTCCGGCCGAGGTCACGAACGTCGACCCGAGGATTTGGGCGGCGTTGTCGTAGAAGGTCACGTCGGCGAAGGCGCCGCTCTTGATTGTCGCCAGGATGGACCCGAGTGAGCTCCCCGCGATCGCAACCCCGGCAACGCGCCCATCGCTTGCGATGATCGGGGCCGGCCGTCATCAGGTACGGGCCGTCGCCAAGCGCAACGACTTCCGCCCACTTGTCGCCCCGGGCATCGGAACGGTCGGCCAGGACGTTCCGCACGATGGCCCAATCAGTCGCAGCCAATCCGGGCTGGGGCGGTCCATAGGCGAGCGTGGCGCGGTCTCGCAGCACCGTGCCGAAGAGCACGTTCCCGTCGGCATCGACAACCGCGGCGAACTCCACGCCCGCGTTCGCGATGCTCGGGGCCGCAAGTGCCGCGGTAGCTTTCGCATCGTGGCTGCCCACCGCCTCCGGCATTCCCTGCGTGAACGCGAGCGTGCGGATGTTGTCGATCTGGTCTCGTTCGCGCCGGGCGATGGCGTCGGAGGCGTAGCGTGCGGCGTCGACGAGGCGGCTTTGCTGGCGGTCGTCGAGGGATGTCGAGACAAGCTCCGTGATGTTCTTCGTGGCAAACAGCGCGAACAAGGCCGTGAGGATCATGAAGGGCAACATGATCTTCCACTTGACGCGGTGGAACGTCTCGGGCAGTCCCGGGCGAAACTTCACATATGAGGAATCGGCAACAAGATGGGGGCGACCCGGTGACGCTCTGGTGAACGTTCCCCAGCCGCGTCCACCGGTCAGTCCTGGCCGGGGCCAAACCTTACGAAAGGCCGCGCTTGATGCGCTCGAACTCCTCGTCGCCGATTTCGCCGTGAGCGTAGCGGTTGCGGCAACGGCCGGGCGCACCGCCCCAGTGGCAGGCCGTCACGGGATGACGAGCTGGGCCGCGTTCATCGAGTATTGAGTTCCGGTCCGGTAAACAACGCCGCAGTTTGTTGTGGGGCAGCCCACGCCTTCTCTGATCGTGAACTGCAAACGATAGGTGCCGGACTGTGGCGAGAGGTCGATTTCGGAAGAACCGTCGCCGCGTCCGTCGGTCGAGATGGTCCCGAAGTCCCATCCATCCACGGCAGATGTGATGCCGTCCCGGGCAACGCGGCAATCGCCCTGGATGTGTGTACCGGCGCCGAAGTTGGCCGAGAACGGGCAGGTGGCAGGGTCGGCCGGGAAGAAGTGTGCCCCTACGGCATAGGTCGTGTTTGGCGTGGCCCCGGTTATCGTGACGGTGAGGTGCAGCGGACTGGACTTGCCCGGCACAGTCCAGGCTACGGCGCCCTCGCGGATGGGCCCGGTCTTGTCCCACCCCGCGCTTAGCGCCGCCCGGGCCGTCCGCACCACGGGCGGCTTTGCTTTGGCGATGAGCTGGATGCTGGCTTTGACGCCATTGACCGTCGCCTCGACCTGGAGCGCGCCGGCCCTCGATGGCGTCACTGTGTTCCCGCAGACGAGTTCCTGCCCCACGCGATCGCATTGCGCACTCGACCCGTCGAGGGCAGCCTGGATCGTGGCCTGCCCGAATGCCCCTTCGCCCTCCCTGACGGCGAACGTTACCAGCGCCGCTTCCCTCAGCCCCCGGATGACGAGCGTCAACGGCACGAGGCTTCCGACCTGCGCCTCGCCGTCTACCGGCTGAAAGAACGCGACGAGGATCGGATCGGTCGTGCTGCCCGTTCCGGGCGTCGTCCACGGTTGCGTCAAACCGTCGACGGGATCGTTGAGCACATCACGGTCCGTCAGGTCGGTGCCGGCGCCGCCGACCGCCCGGCGGTTCAACTCCTGGAGCCCCGAGATGAGCTGTGGGGCCTGTTGCACGGCCTGGGCGAGGCCCCTGTGTTGCGCCAATTGGCCGTTGATGTACTGAGTCTGAAGCCGTTCGAGTTCGGCCGGCGAGGCATCCGCGGCTTGCCGCGCGGCACGCGACGATTCCGTCGCGCCGCGCATTGCGTCGCCGACGCCGGTGCCGATTCTCACGGCGGCGTAGCCCGTGAGCGCCACACCAGCAAGGATGGCGCCGTAAACGACGACGTACCCCCCAACGAGGATCGCTTTCCCGGCGAGCCAGGCGATGATCGGCATCTCGCTATCTCCCGGCCACGTAGTGCTGGGCGGTGAACAGCCGCCCCTCGAGAAACGAGACGAGGAGGCCGGAGCGCTCGTAGAAAAAGGCGACGCTCTCTGGATAGGCGGAACTCGCAAACGCGAAGGCGACTCCGGCTTCGCCGAGCAGCTTTTCTACGGCAGGCTGGTCCATGCTCCGGTCGAGGGCGGCCGGCGAGATCGCCGTGGCGGGCTGCGGAATTACCGCGGGTTTCGCGCCCATGCTGCTGAGGAGGGTCCCATCCAGGAAGCGAAGGGCGACGCCGCGTCCGGGGTAGAACCACGTCTCAACCCGGTGCCCCTCACCGCCGGGCTGGAGCGGGCCGTCCGCCAGGAACCAGAATCCGGGTTCGCCCTGTTGAGCGAGG
>JBGOVF010000078.1:0-8414 GCA_041477975.1 Tepidiformaceae bacterium | reverse complement strand
GAGGACAAGTGGTACCCGAAGATGATGCCGCAGGCCGACCGGGCCGTGCCCATCGTCCAGGAATCGGCCCGCATGCCGGCAGCCGTCGGCGGTGGCGGCGGGCAGTAACCGTCGTCATCAGTTGAGAACTCAGAAAGAGCCACCCACAAGGGCGGCCTTTCTGTGTACCCGCGACCGGCGCTCGCTCAGTTGATCAGCACCCCGCCATCGACCGCCAGCACCACGCCCGTGATGTAGCGCGCCTCGTCGGAGACAAGGAACAGCGCGGCGTAGCCGATGTCCCAGCCCGTGCCCTCGATCCCCAGCGCCGAGGACTTTCGCCGCGCCTCCCGCACAACATCCGGCATGCCGCGCGCCGAGACCATTGGCGTGAACACGGGCCCGGGCGCTATCGCGTTTACGCGGATCCCCTCGCGGCCGTGATCGGCGGCCATCCCGCGCGTAAGCGCTTCCACGGCGCCTTTCGAGGTGGCATACGGCGTCAGTCCGCGCGGCCGTTGCGAGGCGATGGACGACACGTTCACGATAGCGCCACCGCCGCTGGCCTTCATCGCCGGGATCGCGTACTTACTGGCGAGCATCATGCTCGTGACATTCACGCGCATCTGCAGTTCCCAGTCGGCTTCGCTCACGTCGACCACAGTTTGGCTCACGCCGATGCCCACGTTGTTATCGAGGATATCGAGCCGGCCCCACAGGTTCAGCGCTTCGGCCACCATGCGCTCACAGTCGCCCGACACCGTCACATCGGCCTCGAACGCCGCTGCTTTACCGCGTTCGCTCGCTATTGTCGTCAGCGTTTCTTCCGCCGCTTCGAGCCGGCGGTCAACGAGCAGCACTCTGGCGCCTTCTCGGGCGAACAGGATGGCGGCCGCGCGGCCGTTGCCAATGCCCTCGTTCTGGGAGCCGGCGCCGGTAACGATTGCGACCTTGCCCGCGAGCCGATCGGTCATGGCGAGCAGTGTAGTGCGTTAGCGTTTGGGATGGGACGAGAAGAACCGCCAGATCAGCTCGCTGGCGTCGATTTCGTGCGTCGTGAAGCCAACGCCGCCCTCGGTCTCATCCGCTCCCGGCCATGTGTGGCCGCCGCCATCCACAACATAGAGCACAACATCGGCGCCGTCGCACCCCTCGTACGACTGGCGCGTCACGTGTTCGGAGACTTGCTCTGTCGCCAGGCCTGCCGGGCAGCCGTTATGTTCGGCCCACCCCTCCATCGCGGGCGGAGTCTCTTCGAAGGGGACGTTGTAATCGTCGGTGCCATGGAACGAGATGACCGGCACCGGCGGCCCGCCGCAACCCTGGTAGGTCACGCCCGCCACCGGGGCAATGGCCGCGAAGCGCTCGGGGAAGAAGCACCCGGCCTGCGACGCCATCTCCGCGCCGTTGGACATGCCTGCGGCGTAAACGCGATCCGGGTCGATGCAGAGGGAGGATTCGAGATAGTCCAGGAGCTCCGCCGTGAACCCAACATCGTCGATGCCGATGTCGGCGTAGAAGCCGACGATGTCCCATTCGCCAAAGCCGGCGGCTTCTGGCGAAACGAGAACGAAGCCCTCCCGGTCGGCGATCGGGACGAGCCCGCTATAGACCTCCTGGTGGAGGCCCGACCGGTTGCTCCCGTGGAAATTGAACACGAGCGGAGCGGGGCCCTTCGCGCCGTAGCCGGGTGGTATGTGGAGGCGGAACGGGCGGTTCCCATCAACCGTCGCGATGCTCTCCACAAAATCGCCCGGCTCGTGCGGAGCATTGCAGGAGGCTGCGACACCCATGGGCGTTGCCCCCGCCGGGGTGGCGGCAACGATCGGCGCCCGAGTTGCGGAAAGCCCCGTCCGTCCGGCCTGTGACGGCGATGGAGCGGCGGCCGGCGCCGAACCGCTGCAACCAACGAGCACTGCGGCAGCTACGGCAAGCAACACTCGCATTGCACGATTATGGGGCGTACGCGAGGGGACAGCGGAAAGCTCGAACTCGTGGTAGCGTGGTTCGGAAACGAAACTCGCGGGCGGACGCTTCGGACAAGAACCACTTTCGGAACGATTGGCATGACAGAAGCACTCGTAGCGCCGGGCAGACTCGAACGCCGCAAAGCACGAACGCGCGCCGCCATTATCGATGCCGCAACGGCGCTCTTCCACGAACGCGGGTTCGAGGAAACATCGATCCAGCAAATCGCCGAGCGTGCGGACACGGGCGTTGGCACCCTCTACGGCTACTTCGGTTCGAAGGACCAGATCCTGCGCGAGGTGCTGCACCTCGCCCGCAACGAGGCGCTCTAACGCTACATGGCAGCGATCGACGAGACGACACCCTGGATCGACCGCCTCTGTACGGCCCTCGGCGTCCTCGTCGACTACTTTCGCGAGAACCGCACCATGCTCACCGCCGCCTTCCACGTTGCGACACGAGAGACGCCGCAGATCGATGGCAGAGAAGCCGTGTGGCTCTACAACGCCTATCTTTCGCTCCTCGAAGACGGCATCGCCGCCGGAGAGTTCCGTCAGGTGCCGGCCGATGCGACGGTGCGCCTGCTCATCAACGCCTACACAACCGCCGCCCTGGGCATCGGCACCTGGGCGGGCCGCGGCGATGACCCAAAGCTGATGGCGGAACTGGACGAGCTCGTCCGCGGCCTCGTCCTCAAGCCCCTGGCAGGTTAGCCCGGCGAGGCGCGCCGTGCGTCGGCAGAAGCCCGCTCCTTCAGTTCCGCTTCCGCCCGATCGAGGGCGGCTTCGAACCGCTCGCGTGGCACCGCCACGATGAGTACCGCGATCGCGACGAACGCGACCGCTGCATCGTCGAGTTGCCCGACAACCGGGATGAAGTCCGGGATGAGGTCAAACGGCAGTGCCAGATAGCCGACCAGCACAATCAGCGTCAGTTTCGCCGGCCAGCCGACCCGCGGGTCGCTGAGCAGCAGCCTCCCGAACCGCACCTTGCCTCGGAGCGGAAGGGCGAGGAAGCGGCGGCCGCGCTGGCTCGCGCGCAGCGTGCGAAGCGAAAGGGCTGCCACGACGATGAACCCACCAATACCGAGCAGCGCCCAGCCATACCACGGCATTGCCTCATGGTATGCCACACAGTGGGAGCAGTTCGTGGCGGTGCGGCCTTCCCAGCGCACTGCTACGCTGGTGAAACCCCCGCCAGCGAGGCTCGCCATGATTCAGAAACAACCGCTGGACCGTGAGCGGATCAAGACCGCGGTCAACGAACTGTTCCTCGCGATCGGCGAGGATCCGGAACGCGAAGGCCTCCTCGAAACGCCCCGGCGCATCGCTGACATGTACGCCGAGATCTTCGGTGGCCTTCAGATCGACCCCACCGAGTACCTGAAGGTCGGCTTCGAAGTCGCCCACGACGAGATGGTGATCCTCCGCAACATCCCGTTCTACAGCATGTGCGAACACCACTTCCTCCCCTTCCACGGCGAAGCGCATGTGGGCTATGTGCCCGATGGACGCGTGGTGGGCATCAGCAAGCTGGCGCGAGTGGTCGAAGCCTTCGCCCGCCGCCCGCAGATCCAGGAGCAGCTAACCAGCCAGGTCGCGGAAGCGATCATGGAGACGCTACAGCCAGATGGCGTCGCCGTGGTAATCGAAGCAGAGCACCTCTGCATGACGATGCGAGGCGTGAAGAAGCCCGGCAGCCGCATGATCACGAGCGCGATGCGCGGTGAGTTCCGCCAGTCAAGCGTGACTCGGGCCGAGTTCCTCTCCCTCGTGCACGGGCACCACTAGCCGGCTGAGTGTATGCCGGCAGCGTAGCGCTTGCGCAGATCGACTAGCGCGGCTGTCGGCCGGAATGGCTCGGCGATGCTCTCGCCCGTGGCAGTGGAGACCGCCGCCACAAGCTCCCCATCTACCTCGGCCACGGCGAGCGGCCCCACAGGCAGCGGCCTGCTATCGCGATGCGCGAGGCGCCAGAGCGGCCACGCATCCGCAAGAGTGGCGCGCCGGAGGACCAGCGCCGGTGGCATCGTCCACATCTGAATACAACTCCGTCTCTATCCACGTAGCGCCTCGCCGCGGCCGCGCGAATCGGATCTTCGGCCGAGCAAAGCTACGTGGAGCCGGGCACACTGAGAGAACGCGGAACGGGACGTGTGGTAACGATCAGGCGGCGAGCGCGTTGGCGCGCGCGGCTTCGCGGCGGCGCAGGGGCTGCGTCTCTTCCATGTCGCGCAACACATCGGTCGCGTAGAGCGACTCCAGGTCGTACTGGTGGACACGGGCGGTGACAGGCACATCGAGCATAGTGTGACCGTCGCTAACCGAAATCATGCCGGGCACGCGCTTGAGGTAGATGTACGACTGTTCGAGCGTGCACTCCACGAGCAAGACGCAGAACTTCGGGCCGCCCAGGTGCGCCAGGAAGTCGGAGCTGCGCGTGAGCCGCTTAAGCACATCGACGAGCGAATTGAGCGCCCTCTCGGCGAACTCATCGCCGCGGCGCTGGCGCACGCCCTCCAGGCTGTCCAGCGACACCTGGATGAGGACGAACGGCGAGTTTGTGGCCCGGGCGCGCGGCATCTCGCGGCGCAGCTCAGCAAGCACGTAGTTGCGGTTCGGGAGGTTGTGCAACTCGCTCAGGTAGGCCGAACCGTGGAGCTTGCTCGTCATCCGCCGCCAGTTGCGCTTCTCCAGCCAGCCGATCAGCACGAGCTTCACGTTCACGAGCGCGAAGAGGCAGACGAACGCGACCGCCACGATCAGGTTCGCAGTCGTCGGGTTCGCAAACGCCAGCCCGATTTCGAGTGCCAGTACGAGCCCCCAACCCGCGAGCGCCACTACGCGAATGACGTGTCTGCGCCGGCGCGGCGCGGCGCTTTCGGGGTGTTCCTGGTGTGGGTCCATGACCGCTTGCATGAATGTGCCTTCGCTTTTCAGTTCGACAGGCAATTGACGCTTCATCAGGCTGCGCCCTCGTCCACATGGTCGGATTCGAGGGCTGCCAGGCCACGCGATTCGTACCACCGTGGCGCCCGCGACGTGACGTGGAGGAGGAAGGCTCGCGCCTTTTCCTCGAGGGTCGTCATGCCGCCATGCACGCGGTTGATGGCCTTGTCCACGGCCGGCGGAAGGGCCTGTACGGCCCTTCGGCTTTCGTCGCGCGTCCAGTCGAACCCGCAAGCCAGGCCTTCGCGGTTGCAGGCCAGGTTCGCGGCCGCCACGAGACTGCCAAGAGAATCGATCGCCGCGACAGGCTTCGCCGGGTGGTGTTCACGGATGGCCGTCACCAGTGGTTCGGGAAACTTCCAGCGCTGAGCAAGGCGCGCGCCCACGTGTTCGTGCGAAACGCCGAAGACGGCCATCTCGGCATCGTGATAGCGCATCTCCTCGGACATGATGAGGTCGACTACTTCCGCGAAAAGGAGCGGCTCGCAGAGCATCATCGCCAACTTCCCCACGTCGTGCAGCACGCCCGCGGTGAATGCGTCTTCAGGGCGGACAATATGTGTTTCCTTTGCGATGGCTTCCGCCACCAGCCCAACGCTGACGCTGTGGGCCCAGAAGAGGTCGTTGTCGAAGGCCTTCCCGTGTTCGGGGATCTGGAACGCCTCGATGATGGCGGATGAGATGGCGACGGAGCGCACCGTGCGCATCCCCAGGAGGATCACGGCTTCGCGGACGTTGCTGATCCGGCGGGCGTAACCGTAGTAAGCCGAGTTCGAGAGCTTAAGCAGTTTGGCGGTGAGCGCCTGGTCGGAGCTTATGACCGTGGCGAGGTCCATGGCGGCCGAGCGCTCATCCTCCGCGAGTTGGATGGCTTTCGTGGCGACCGCTTTGAGTGGTGTCAGCTCGGTGGTCCGATTGACGATCATCCGCAGCCTGTTGCGGCTCTCGAGATCGACCGGGAATTCGTTCGTCATGCCGCGTGCCTCCCCCGGGCGTTGTCGTGGCGCACCACTCGATTGCGGCCGGCGCGCTTGGCCGCGTAGAGCCGGTCATCCGCGATGCGGATAGCTTCGTTGAGCGAATCGGCGCAGGAAGGGATAGCCGCTACGCCCGCGGAGATAGTCACATGGATGCTCGCATCCTCGGCCCGGATGCGGGCCGCTTCGACCGCCGTACGCACCCGTTGCGCGAATGTGGCGACAGCGTCGAGCGAAGCGCCCGGCAGGAAGGCCACGAACTCCTCGCCGCCGAACCGCCCAACGATATCGCCCTGGCGGGCCGTGGACTGCAGGACCTGGGCGACGGCGGCCAGCACCTGGTCGCCGATGAGGTGGCCGTAGGAATCGTTCACAGACTTGAAATGGTCCAGGTCGAACAGCGCAACGCCGAAGTTCGAACGATCCAGCCCGGAGGTGAGGATCGCTTCTTCGGCGGCTTCCATTGCGCTGCCGCGGTGGAGCAGGGCCGTGAGCTGGTCGTGGCGGGCAACGTGGTCGAGCGTCAGGACCAGGTGGTTGAGCTGGCTGTTGTTGCTTCGAAGCGCGTCTTCAATGGCGCGCACGGCGCTGTAGTCGCGCACGTAGAAGATGGAAGCGATTCGGCAGCCGTAGCGGTCGGTGAGGCCGGTCGCGGACAAGGCGATGGCGAACTGCTGGCGATCCTTCCGGATCGCCGGCAGTTCCATGCTCACGAGGGAACCGCGCTCTTCGAGTTCGGCCCAAAGGTGCTCCCGTGCTTCGGGCGTAGCCAGCAGTACCCCAATGTCCTTGTGCATCACATCGATGGGGTCGAACCCGAAGATGCGCTCACTGGCGCCCGTGTAGAGCATGATTTCACCCTGGGGATTGGTCGCGATCACTCCATCCGGGCAGGCGAACAGCATCAACTGCAGCAAGTCCGGGTCCGAGAGCAGGACGATGAAGTCGGTCGCGCGAGTCAAGCACACCTCTCCCCGAAGGGTCGCCATAGGTATCGGCGCGAGGGGAGGGGTTATGGAGGGGCTACGGGGGTGGGCTACCGCTCGCTCTCCAAGGCACTGCGTAGCAGCGGAGCTACTGCCGGCACCTGGCGGCTCACGATGTCCCAGATGATCTCCCGAGAGCGGCCGAAGTAGAAGTGAATGGCCACGTCTCGAAATCCGGCCATCTTGCGCCAGGGAATGGCCTGATGTCGCTCCCGTACGTCGTCGGGGATGTTCTTCGCCGCCTCCCCGAGGATCGTCAAGTTGCGGTTCACCGCGTCGAATACGAGCTCATCGGCGAAGAACTCCGCCTCTGCCTGGCCGGCCGTGTACCTCGTGATCTTGTCGCAGCATTCAACCATGTCCTGGATGAAGAGCCGGTAGTCACGCGACTCGGATGACATCGCGTTCCACGTACGGGACAACTTCGGGGCGAAGGCCCTCCTTCAACACGAGGTCCACGTTTACGTGAAGAAGGTCTTCGATGAAGAAACGCACGTCGCAATAGCGGTCGTACGTCACCGGGCCCTCGAACTCCACCAGCACGTCGATGTCGCTGTCGTCGCGCGCTTCGTCGCGCGCGACCGAACCGAACAGCGACAGCGCCTTCACACCGAACGCCGCGATTTCGGCACGGTGCTGCTCAATGAGTGCGATGGCGTCAGCGCGTCTCATGCTTCGAGTTTACACCGCCGCCGCCACCTCCACGCTCGCCATCGCGACCATCCATGGACGCACGGTCACGGCGAGAAGCCCCCAAATAGTCACATGTCAACGGCTCACCCGGACGGAACTATCGGGCGCCCGGCCGCAGCCCATCGAGCAGTTTGCGCGAGGCCTCGGAAACTTCCGCGATCGCCGCTTCGAAAACCGCCGAGTTGGCCTTCGATGGCTCGCGGTAGCCGCTCACTTTGCGCACGAACTGAAGAGCCGCGGCCGCGATCTCGTCGTCAGTGGCCGGCTCTTCCGGGCGTCGAAGCGTCTTGATGCTACGGCACATGGTCCTCTCCTTCGCAGCGTCGTTCGGCCCCTTGGGCGCGCCACATGCTACGCTCGTGAGCACCGTTTGCGGAGGCCGTATGGACGCCGGGAGCATCGAACAGGTCAGTATTTCCAGCGGCGGCGTGCCCAAGCTGGCCGTCACCGAAGCCGTCATCGGCCCGCTCGGCCTCGCCGGCGACGGACACAACGACCGCGCGAACCACGGCGGCCCGGAAAGGGCAGTCTGCCTCTTCGCTATCGAACGCCTCGAAGCGCTCGCCGCCGAAGGCCACCCGATCGGCCCCGGCAGCGCCGGCGAGAACATCACCACCCACGGCATCGATTGGGACCACGTCGTGCCGGGCACGCGCCTCCGTCTCGGCCGCGATGTGCTTCTCGAAATCACCCGCTACACCACGCCGTGCAAGACGAACCACGCGTGGTTCAAGGATGGCGACTTCAACCGCATGCACCAGGCTCTCTTTCCCGGATGGAGCCGCGTCTACGCCAAAGTCCTCGAACCCGGGACCGTCCGGCCCGGCGACCCCATCGAACTCGTTCCAGCCGCCGCGACGGTC
>JBGOVF010000455.1:0-2982 GCA_041477975.1 Tepidiformaceae bacterium | reverse complement strand
GCCCCCGCACGACGTAGACATCGGCGGCGCCGCTCTGGAGCACATCGGTGATGGTGCCCAGGTCGGCTCCGGACCCGGTAACGACTCGGAGGCCGATGAGTTCGTGGACGAAGTACGACTCATCGTCGTCACGCAGGACTTCGCGGTCCGGTGTCTCGAGCAATTCGCCGCGCATCGATTCGACTTCGGCGCGGTCGTCCAGCCCTTCCAGCTTAAGGATCCAGGCTTCGCGGTCCTTCCGGGCGCGAAGGACGACGCGCCGGATGCCGCCGAGGTAGACGGGCCGGCCGCGCTGGATGTTTCGTGCGGAAGCGGAAAAGGCGGTGACGCGCAGTTCCCCCTTGAGGGCGTGCGGACGCAGTACACGGCCGACGGCGGTGTAACCGGGACGCGGTTCTTTCGGGGTCGAGGTAATGTTGGTGCTGCGGGGGCGCGCCGGCTTGCGAGGGGCCGCGGGTTCGGGCTGGTCCGTCAGTCGCCGATCTCCAGGCCGACGCGCACGTCTTCGCGGACTGCGGCGACCTTGATCATGGAGCGCATGCTGCTGGCGATGCGCCCGCCCTTGCCGATGACCTTGCCCCAGTCGCCTTCGGCAACATCGAGGCGAACCTTCACGCGGTCGCCGTCATCGGTTTCGGTGACGCGCACCTCATCCGGATTGTCGACCAGGCCCTTCGCCAGGTACTCGATGACTTCGGCCATCATGCTTGCCATAGACTACTCCGTTTCGGCTGTAACTGGTTCTTCGGCGGCTTCGGCGGCCGGTTCCGCAGGAGCTTCGGCGGCGGGCGCCTCGGGTTCAGCGGCTACGGGTGCTTCAGCCACGGCCGCTTCGGGCGCTGCTGCAACGGGTACCTCGAGTGCTGCTGCAGGCGCAGGTGCGGCCGCCTTCGGGGCCGCCGCAGCGGCTTTCGCCTTGCCCTTTTTGCCTTTGGCGGGCGGTTCGGCGACGGCGACGGCCGCCTTCGCCGGGGCGGTGAGAATGCCAGCCCGGCGCAGGATTTTCTCGGCGGCTTCAGATGGTTGAGCGCCTTTGCTGAGCCATTCGCGCGTCTTGGCCTCGTCGATGACGGTTGTGGGCGGGTCCGAGTGGGGGTCGTAGGAGCCGAGCGTCTCGAGGAAATCACCGTCGCGTTTGTCCTGCTTGTTCGCCACGACAACGCGGTAAGAGGGGTGGCGCTTCTTGCCGGTGCGCCGCAAACGGATCCGAATCATCCAGTTCTCCTGAAAAGCCCCGCCCTCAGCGGGGCGTGAAACCACATTCACCGGAAACCATAACCGACCGAGGGGGAAGGGGGAACGGGGAACGGCGACGAATTGCGAATGCGAAGCCTTAGCGTGCGTCGCGCTCGTAGACGACGTCGATCTGCTCTAAGGGCGCATTTCGGACGCGCCACCACGTGAAGAGCACGTTTGGCGCGAAACCGATGAGCAAATGCCTGCGCAGCGGGCTCAGGTCTTTCAGCCAACGTCCTCGTCCCCGCACCAGTTCGGAAGAGCGAACGCTCCAGCCTTCGGCTTCCAAGAGCTCGCGTTCCCTGCTGAAGTCGGCTTCGGTGTCGTACATGCGGCGCTTCACGGGCACTGGTCAGCCTACCTTCCGCTCGTAGCGGACGTGGAGGATCTCCCTGGGCTGGGTGCGGTTGAACAGCCATGTGACCGGAAGGAACAAGAGGCCGAGGACGCCGTGGTCACCCGTAGCGTCGAGCGGAAGTTTGCCACGCACCGTGCGCTGTTCGGCAATCACCCAACCGTCGGCCCACATCTTCCTTCGGCCGCGTCCAAAGTCTCGGATTCCGTGGTACTGCTTCCATTTGGACGGAATGCTCTCGTTCACCGTTCGCTCTCCTCGGGCCTCGGGCCTCGGGCCTCGGGCCTCTACCGCATCCCTGGCAGGACCGGGAACTTGCCGCTGCTCAGGGTCTTGGCGATTTTCCGGGCTTCGAAGAACTGCTTGAGAAGCTGGTTCACTTTGCTCGCGTTGGTGCCGCTCCCCTTCGCGATCCGCTTTCTCCGCCGGCCATCGATTTTCTCGGGGTGGCGGCGCTCCCAGCGTGTCATGGACATGACGATGGCTTCGGCCTGGTTGAAGAAGCGGTCGTCCATGTCATCGACGTTGAGCTGCGCCTTGATCTTGTTGAAGCCGGGAAGCATGCCGACGAGCTGGCCGAGCGGGCCCATTTTGCGCACTTTGCGGAGCTGTTCGACGAAGTCCTGGAGGTCGAACGAGCCCCTCTTCAGTTTCTCGCCGAACTTGTCGGTGTCCTCCTCGCCCATCGTCTCTTTGGCGCGTTCGATGAGGCTGAGCATGTCGCCCATGCCGAGGATGCGGCCGGCGAGCCGGTCGGGGTAGAACGGTTCGAGGGCATCGGACTTTTCGCCGACACCGATGAACTTCACCGGCACGCCCGTAACCGTGCGGATGCTCAACGCGGCGCCGCCGCGGGCGTCGCCGTCCATTTTGGTGAGGATGAGGCCGGTTGTGCCGACCTTCTCGTGGAACTCCTTCGCCGCGGTGACGGCATCCTGGCCGCTCATGGCGTCGGCAACGAACAACACCTCTTGCGGCTGGAGCTGCTTCCGGAGGTCCGCGACCTCGCCCATCATCACTTCGTCGATATGCAAGCGTCCGGCGGTATCGACGAGGACGTGGGTGGCGTTCATCCGCTTCGCCTTTTCGAGGCCGTTGGCGGCGATGACGGCCGGTTTCGCGGTCGTGCCTTCTTCGTGGTAGGGCACGTCAAGGGCTTTGGCGAGCGTGACGAGCTGTTCTACCGCGGCGGGTCGGTAGATGTCGCAGGCGACGACGAGCGGGCGCTGGCCCTGCTTTTTCAGCAGGCTGGCGAGCTTGGCGATGCTCGTCGTCTTACCGGAGCCCTGGAGGCCGACGAGCATGATCACCGTCGGCGGGCGGCTGGCGGTGGCAAGCTGGGGCGCGGCGCCCCCGAGGATACCGACGAGCTCTTCGTAAACGATATCGAT
>JBGOVF010000386.1:0-3377 GCA_041477975.1 Tepidiformaceae bacterium | reverse complement strand
GGCCCGGAGGAGCTGCTCGGCGGCGACCAGCCCGGCCATCCCGGCGCCGACCACGACGACATTCTTGGGGGCCGCCGCATGGGAGAGCCCCTCTCTCAGCACCTGCCGGATCGCGTCTGCGCTGATCGCTGTCACGCGCCCGAGAATACAAGCAGCGGGCGACGGGCCGTGCCCGCGCCAGGGCCCGATTGTGCGTAGACTTCGGTTTAATGACGGAACCCACCGCCGTCCTTGAAACGCCGACGCCCGGCCGCGTGGCGGCGGCCGTCTCGCGCAATCCCTTCAGCGTGTCCGGGTTCCGGCGCTGGTGGGGCGCCTCCGTAGTTGCGGGCATGGGCGTTGGCATCCAGGCGACGACTGTCCCCCTCTTTATCAAGGCCCGCGTGACCGAAGACCACCGCGCCATCGCCATCGCCGCGGCGCTCATCTGCCAGACCCTTCCCGGCGCCGCCCTCGCGCTCTTCGGCGGGGTGGTCGCGGACCGTGTGGAGCGCCGGCGCATCCTCGTCCGCACGTACTTCGTCGCGTCGCTCGTGTCGCTCACGTACGTTGCCCTTGCCGGGACCGGCGCGCGAGTCATCTGGCCGGTGTTCTTCCTCTCGGCCTTCGTGGGCAGCGCCGGGGCGTTCACCAACCCCGCGCGCCAGAGCATGATGCCTCAGATCATCCATCCCTCGCAGATTCAGAACGGCGCCATCTTCGGCACGATGGCCTTCATGGCCACACTCCAGTTCATCGGGCCCTCGGTTGGCGGCATCGTGGCCGATGGCGCCGGGCTGACGTGGGCGTTCGGCATAGAGGTTGCGATGCTTCTGACCGCGGCGTTCCTCTTCTCGCGTATCGCCACGGACACGCCGGTGCCCACCGGCAAAAGCGTAGTTCGCGACCTCGGCGATGGCCTACGCTACGTCCGGCAGGCGCCACAACTGGCCGGCATCCTCGCTCTCGGGACGATCCCCGGCGTCTTCCTCATCGGGCCGTTCGCGGTCACCGTCGTCCTCATCGTCAACGATGTGATGGACGCCAGCGACAAGTTCGTCGGCTTCTTCTGGGGCTCGTTTGGTGGAGGCATCTTCGTCGGCTCCGTCATCCTCGCCCTGGTGCGCATTCGCAGCCGCGGGCTACTCGTCTGCTGCTCGGTGCTGTTCGGCGGCGTCATCTTCACGCTCTACGGCTTCAGCCAGTGGCTTCCGCTCTCGATGGCGTTGCTGCTCATCTTCGGCGTGCTCGGGCCGGCGATCTTTATTAACTTCGCGGTTGCGCTTCTCCAGGAGAACACCGAGCGCCACATGATGGGCCGGGTCATGAGCATCTACGGGCTCGCCTTCAGCGCGTCTACGCCGCTCGGCTATGCGCAGGCGGCAGCGGTGACCACGTTCTTCGGGCCGCAAGTCTCCATCGTGGCGAGCGGGCTCGCCTGTACCGCCATCGGCGTCGCGGCTGTCCTCTTCCTAAAGCCGGTGCGACGCCTCAGCTAACGCGCTGCATCCGCGATGCGGTTGTCACGGCCAATCGCCGGCCGATCGCGCTTGCTACACTGCCCCGAGTGGACGTCAGCTTCATTCCCGCTCTCCGCGCCATCGTCGGCGCCACCCATATTCTGGAAGACGCGGACCTTCGGCGTGCCTACGAGACCGACTGGACACGCCGCTACCACGGCTCAACGCCGTTCGTAGTCCGGCCCGGGAACACTGACGAAGTCGCCGCCGTGGTCGCGGCCTGCGCAGGGGCGGGCGTTTCCCTTGTCCCCCAGGGTGGGAACACGGGCCTCGTGGGGGGTGGCGTCCCGCGCGCTGGCGAGGTCGTGCTCAGCCTCGCGCGCCTGAACGCACTCAGCCCGGTGGACGCGGTAGGCGGCGAAGTCACCGTAGGGGCCGGCGCGACCCTCGCTCAGCTCCAGCAGCACGTGCGCGCCGCCGGCTGGAACTTCGGTGTGGACCTTGCTTCGCGGGATAGCTGCACCATTGGCGGGATGATTGCGACGAACGCGGGGGGGATCCGCGTCATCCGCTACGGCGCCATGCGGCACCAGCTCGTGGGAATCGAAGCCGTGCTGGCGAACGGTGACGTAATTCGCCGGCTTCCCGGGCTGCGGAAGGACAACACGGGCTACGACCTCGCAAACCTGCTGGCAGGGAGCGAGGGCACGCTTGCCATCGTCACGGCCGCCCGCCTCCGCCTCATCCCGCAACTCCCATCCCGCGCCGTTGCGCTGCTCGCGATACCCGATACGGCAGCCGCTCTCGCGGTCACGGCTTCAGTCCGCGCCGGCACGACCGGTCTCGAAGCCGCTGAGCTGTTCTTTTCCGAAGGCGTGGAACTCGTCTGCCGCCACGCCGGCCTCCCGCCGCCGCCGGTCGGAGTGTCGCCCGCGTACCTGCTCCTGGAGTGCGCCGCTCCGTCCAACGCCGCCGACGAACTGTCGTCAGCCCTATCAAGCATCGACCTGCCCACGGCGTTTGCGACCGAAGCCCGCCAGCGCGAGGGCCTCTGGGCCTACCGCGAGCGCCATACAGAGGCGATCAGTGCCGAGGGTATCCCCCACAAGCTCGATGTCGCGCTCCCGCTCGACCGCCTCGCCGAGTTCGAAGGTCGTGTCCGGGGGCATCTGAGGAAGGCCGTGCCCGAAGCGCGGCCGATCCTCTTCGGCCACGTTGGCGATGGCAACCTTCACGTCAACATCCTGAGCCTCGACCCGGACGATGACCGCGGCACGGACGCGGTGTTGCGGTTCACCGCCGAACTCGGCGGCAGCATCAGTGCCGAGCACGGCATTGGGGTCGCGAAAACTCGCTGGCTGCATCTCACCAGATCGCCCGCCGACATCGCCGCGATGGCGGCAATAAAGTCCGCGCTCGATCCGCGCGGCATCCTCAACCCCGGAGTCATCTTCGGGATGTCCGCCCTCAGGGAGTAGCGCGCAGGGCCGCGAGCAGCTCTGGTATGCGCTCTTTCACCTGGCGCATGGCGGTTGGGAGATCATCGATGTCCCGTTCGCCCCTGGGCCGGACGAACACGAACGTGCAGCGCGCCACCGGCCGCCCGAGCGCGGCCTCCAGCGCCACCGCATACGCCGCGCCCTGGAGGCTGTAGCGTCCCATCGCTGCGTCGACTGCCGCTTCGTTCGGGACTTCGTCGGTCTTGTAGTCGACGACCACCAACCCCTCGGGCGATTCGTAGAGCAGATCGATGAACCCTTCGATGGTGCCGTCCCCGACCTCCGCCGCGACGTAAACCTCGCGCCAGTACCGCTTCGAACCGACCGCCGCTCGCACGGCTTTCGATTGCCGCGCGTTTCGCACCAGCAAGGCGATCTCGTCTTCGCGCCCCGGGATACCTTCGGCCACCGCCTGGGCACGAGCCGCTTCCGCCTCTCC
>JBGOVF010000021.1:0-12973 GCA_041477975.1 Tepidiformaceae bacterium | reverse complement strand
TCGTTATGCATGACCAGCTTGCCTTCGACGATATCAGCGTTGTCCACGTACTTTTTCTCGCTGGCGGGGGCGTGGACGAGCACCGCATCGGCGTCCCCCTTTGCGGCCATCTCCAGCGCCGCCCCGGTGCCGACGGCGATGACCTTGACCTCCACACCCGTCTGTTGCTGGAACATCGGCACGAGCACATCCAGCAGGCCGCTGTCCTGCGTGCTGGTGGTGGTCGCAAGGATCATCGAACCACCGACCTTCGTTTGCGCAGGTGTGGGGACGGCGGTTGGGGTTGCTGTGGCGGCGGCCGTAGCGGCCGGGGACGCAGCGCCGTCGTCGTCGCCTCCACAGGCGGCGAAGAGCGGCAAGGCAGCGATGGTGCAAACGGCGGCTAGTGCGAGGGTGAATCGTCTGGTCATGC
The DNA here is from genome assembly GCA_041477975.1 of Tepidiformaceae bacterium. Classification (GTDB taxonomy): domain Bacteria; phylum Chloroflexota; class Dehalococcoidia; order Tepidiformales; family Tepidiformaceae; genus JBGOVF01. Next base: position 12,561 of record JBGOVF010000021.1, on the reverse strand, counting down.
TGGACGGAGCATAACGAAGGTTCACCCGGCATGCCATGCCGGGCATAACGATTGCGCGGCCGAGCGGGCTGCCGCTTACCACCAGATCTTGCTGTCGATATCCTCGGGCTGGTCTTCCCACTCGGTCGTCCAGAGGTTCGACGACAGGTACTTCCAGCCGCCATCTGCCAGCAGGCAAACCAGGTGCTGTTCGCCTTCGAGCCGCTCCGCCACCTTGATGGCCGCCTTCACCACCGACCCGCAGCTCACGCCCACGAAGAGCCCCTCGCGCTGCGTCAGCTCCTTCGACATCGCGAAGCTGGATCGGCTGTCCACCAGGATTTTCCCGTCGAGCACCGACTCGTCGAAGATCGGTGGGATGAAGCCATCCTCCATGGCACGCAATCCCTGGACGGCATCGCCGGGGTGCGGCGCTGCGGCAATGACCTTCACGCCTGGTTTGTAGTCCTTCAGATAGCGGCCGGCACCCGTGAGCGTGCCGCCCGTGCCGAGGCCTGCGAGGAAGACCGTGGTCTGGGGCAGGTCGCGCAGGATCTCCGGGCCGGTGGTCTCGTAGTGTGCCCGAGGATTCGCTTCGTTCCCGTACTGGTACGGGAAGAAGTACTTACCCGGGTTGGCCGCCACCACTTCCTTGGCGTGGGCGATCGCCCCGTTCGAACCCAGGTCACCGGGCGTGTAGATGATCTCTGCGCCGAACGCCCGCAGGAGCTGCGTGCGCTCTTCGCTTACGTTCTCGGGCATCACGCAGACGACGTTGTAGCCCTTCACCTTGCCGATCATCGCCAGCCCAATGCCCGTATTTCCGGACGTGGGCTCGAGGATCGTGTCGCCGGGCTTGAGTTCGCCGCTCTTTTCGCCGGCCTCGATCATGTACTTCGCGATCCGGTCCTTCACCGAGCCAGTCGGGTTTTGCCCTTCGAGTTTGGCGTAGATGTGGATACCCGGCCGGGGGGAAAGCTTCTGCAGCTCCACCATCGGGGTGTTCCCAATCAGGTCCAGGATCGACGAATAGAGGGCCATCGGCTGCTCGCTAACACGCCCCGCCGGCGAGTGCCGGCAGGATATCCAGTACGTCACCCTGCTTGACGGCTGTCTCTACGCCGCCCGTGTAGCGAATGTCCTCGTCGTTCAGGTAGACGTTCACGAAGCGGTGCAGCTTGCCGTCGTCGCTGTAAAGCTGCGCCTTGAACCCCGGGTAGCGACTTTCCACGTCTTCCAGGAGCGAGGCGACAGTCGCGCCGCTGGCTTCGATCGTCTTCTGCCCGCCGGTGAGCTTCTGAAGCACCGCGGTCACGCGTACCTGGATGGTTGGGGTGAAGATAGAGGTCATCGCTTTTCCTTGGTCTGGGTGGCTGCGCGGCGGCGGTCGATGGGCGCCACGGATGGTCGGTTCAGGCCGTCACGGCGTGCGGGATGGGCGCGCCGCAGAACTGCTCGTAGTCGATCAGTTCGTGGATAGTTGGGTTGTCCCCGCAGAGCGGGCACTCCGGGTCGCGCCGCACCTTCACAATCCGGAACTCGAGCGAAAGAGCATCGTAGAGCAGCAGGCGGTTTACCAACGGCTCGCCGATATCGAGGATGAGCTTGAGCACCTCGGTTGCCTGGATGCTGCCGATCGTGGAGCACATCGCCCCCAGCACGCCGGCTTCAGCGCAACTCGGGACCATGCCCGGCGGCGGGGGCGCCGGATAGAGGCAGCGGTAGCAGCCCTTGCCCGGGAGGTAAGTCGTCGCCTGGCCGTCGAACATGAGGATCGAACCGTCTATCAAGGGCTTCTTCAGGAGGTAGCAGGCGTCGTTCACCAGGTAGCGCGTCGCGAAGTTGTCGGCGCCGTTTACGACCATGTCGTACTGGGAGATGAACTCGAAGGCGTTGTCGCTCGTGATCGGCGCCTCGTGCGTCACGACGTTGATGTTCGGGTTGTGGGCCTGGAGGGTTTCTCGCGCCGAGATGACCTTCGGCTTCCCGATGTCAGCGGTCTGGTGGAGGATCTGCCGCTGGAGGTTCGAGCGGTCGACGAAATCGAAATCGACGATACCGATCTTGCCGACGCCCGCCAGCGCCAGGTAGAGCGCCACCGGCGAGCCAAGCCCACCGGCGCCGATGATCAGCACGCTCGACTCGATGATCTTTCGCTGCCCGGAGCTCCCGACCTGCGGCATGATCAGATGGCGGCTGTAGCGCTCCACCATCTCCGGAGTGAGGGCCGTGCTGGCGCCGCCCGCCAGTGCCGGAATGACAGCAAGCTCGTCCCCGCTCTTGAGCTCCGTCTCTTCGCCCTGCAGGTTCTCGATCTCGACCTGGTTCACGTAGATGTTGATGTGCCGGGCGCGCTGGCCAGTCGCATCGACCACCTGGGCGCGGAACCCGGGGAACTGGGCATCCAGGTCGCTCAAGACGGCCGAAACCGTCGCCCCGTTCGCTTTGACCGAGGTGCGGTTGCCGACGAGGTGGCGGAACGGGGTGGGGATATAGACGTTGACGGACATTGGACCTCCTTGGGGGCGAACCGTCGCGACAAGCGAGACGAAGTGGTGGTGGTGGCGTGGTTGCTAGGGGAGGCGATCTCCCGGATCGACCTTACATGTTGACACTGAGGTAGCGCTCCCCGGTGTCGCAGATGATGGTGACGACGGTCTTGTCCGGGCCCAGGCGCTCCGCAATCTTGCGTGCGGCGAACACGTTCGCCCCCGCCGAGATACCCGCGAGCAGGCCCTCTTCGCGGGCGAGGCGGCGCGCCATCTGCGTGGCGTCCTTGTCCTCCACCCGGATGATTTCGTTGTACAGGTTCCGATCCAGCACGCCCGGCACGAAGCTCGCGCCGATGCCCTGGATGCCGTGCATCCCCGCCCGCCCGCCGCTCAACACCGGTGAGCGGGCCGGCTCCACTGCGACGAGCAAGACGCGGTCACCCAGTTCCTCGCGGATAAGGTGCCCAACGCCGGTGATCGTCCCGCCCGTCCCCACGCCGGCCACGAAGGCGTCGATCTTGGCGCCCGTTGCATCGAGGATTTCGCGACCGGTCGTGCGGTGGTGCATCTCCGGGTTCGCCTGGTTTTCGAACTGCTGCGGCATGAAGTAGTCGGGGTGTTCCTTGATCAACTGCTGAGCGGCGAACACGGATCCGGTCATCCCTTCGACCGCCGGTGTCAGCACGAGCTCCGCGCCGTAGCGCTCAAGCAACCGCCGCCGCTCAACCGACATGTCCTCTGGCATGGTGAGGATGATCCGGTAGCCTTTCACCGCCGCGACGAGTGCGAGTCCGATGCCGGTATTGCCCGACGTGGGCTCGACGATGGTCGAGCCCGGCTTGAGCACGCCGCGCTGCTCAGCGTCTTCGATCATTGCCAGCGCGATGCGGTCCTTCACGCTGCCGCCCGGGTTCAGGTTCTCCATCTTGCCAAGCACCGTCGCGGACCCTTCGGGGATCACGCGGCGGAGGCGCACCAGGGGCGTGGCGCCGATGAGCTCCAGCACCGAATCGGCGATCAGCGGCCGCGGGCTCACAGCGGTCATATTACGTACCGCCCGAGCGTTGCCTGCGGCTCGCGCTCAAGCAGGTCGGCCACGGAGTACGAGGCGAGGATGGTCCCGGTCGCGTCGCGAATGCGCTCCCAGATCTCGCGCTGACCGCACTGGTGGGGGTGGTCGGTCATTTCGGCCGGCTCGTCGAGCCAGGCAACAGGGGCGAGGCTGCCCTCGAGCGATTCGATGACGTCCCGCACGCAGATCTGCGAAGGGTCGCGCACGAGCTCGTGACCGCCGGCAGGGCCCCGCACCGAGCGGATGAAGCCTGCCTTGCGCAGGGAGGTCAGGAGCTGGTCCAGGTACTGCTCGGGGATGTGCCGCCGGAGGGCGATCTCAGACGACTGCAGCGGCCCGCTGCCGTAGTGGCCGGCAAGTTCAATCAGGGCACGCAAACCGTAGTCGCTGCGGGTGGAAACGCGCATTGCAGGCGGCCTGTGGTGGCCGCGCTCCTTCGTTCGAATCGCTCAGGAGAGGCCCGCCGCCGGACTCCTGATAAAGTCGAGTAACCCTGTCAACAATAGTAGGCGGAGCCGCTACGCTGCGCAAGCGGCGAACACGAAGAAGCCGCCCTCGCGAGCGGCCTCCGCCTGATTTTGAAAATAGTCTTAGAGCTTCTCGACCTGCAGGAAGTCGAGTTCGACCGGCGTTTCCCGGCCGAACATGTTCACGACAACCTTCACGCGGCCCTTTTCCGTGTTGATCTCGTCCACGGTCCCGACGAAGTCTTCGAACGGCCCGTCCACGATCCGGACGTTCTGCCCGGCTGTGAAGCCGACGCGCACCCGTGGCTGCTCCATCCGCATGGCTCGCAGGATGTGGTTGACCTCCTCTCCGGAAAGCGGCACGGGGCGCGTTCCGGAACTGACGAAGCCAGTGACGCCGGTGGTGTTCCGGATCATATGCCAGGCCTCATCCGAGTCCGGGTCGCCTTCCTTCAGCTCGATGGTCTGGACGAGGACGTAACCGGGATAGAGCTTCTTCTTGACCGTCCGCCGCTGGCCGTCGCGGATCTCGATTTCGTCTTCCGTCGGCACGACCACGTGAAAGACCTTGTCCTTCGCGTCCATCTGCTCGACCGTGCTCTTGATGGCGTGCCGCACCTTGTTTTCGTGGCCGCTGTAGGTGTGCAGGAAGTACCAGCGGCGGCCGGGGGCGTTGATCTCCTCGTCCGGGAGCTGTTCCTGGTCGGGAACTTCCTCGTCCTTGCGGCGGCGAGGTGCGGGCTTCTTGGGCTCGGGCTTGATGCCCGAGAGCGCGGTAATGGGTCCGAGTTCACTCGTCATGTCTAGAAGAAGATTCTTTCTATGATCCAGCCGAAGAGGAGGTCGACACCGCCAAGGAAGAGCCCCACGGTGATCGCGACGATCGCGACCACCACCGTCAGGTAGCGGGTCTCCGAAAACGTCGGCCAGGTCACCTTTCGCAGCTCGGCGATGATGTCGGCCACGAAGCGGGGCTCGAAGCGGCCGAGGACGGCGAGCGGGTTGCGCCGTTTCCGCGGGGGCACGCGCGTGACCCCGGCTGCAACCGGGGCCGCAGCCGGGCGGGGAAGATTGTCGCGGACTCGCCGGGTCGAATCCGCAGTGGCCTCGCTTGTGGTTGGGCCCGGTGCGGCTGTGGCGCGGCGTCGCGTTGTTCGTGCCATGAAGAGTTACCGTGTCTCCCGGTGAGCCCTGTGCACGCGGCAGCGCGGGCAGAACTTGTTCAGCTCCATCCGGTCCGTGTCATTCCGGCGGTTCTTCTGGGTAGTGTAGGTGCGTTCGCGGCACTCCGTGCACGCGAGGTGAATGATGATCCGGTCGCCCTTGCTCTTGGCCATGTCGGTTTCCTTACGTTTGTGCGGTTAGTGGGTCAGGCTGTGATCTTGGTGACGACGCCCGCACCCACCGTGCGGCCACCTTCGCGAATGGCAAAACGCAGACCTTCTTCAACCGCAATCGGCTGAATTAGCTCTACTTTCATCGTCACGTTGTCCCCCGGCATCACCATCTCCACTCCCTCCGGCAGCCCGATCGAACCCGTCACGTCTGTCGTCCCCAGGTAGAACTGCGGCCTATACCCGTTGAAGAACGGTGTGTGCCGCCCGCCCTCTTCCTTGCCCAGGATGTAGACCTGCGCATCGAACTTCGTGTGCGGCTTGATGCTCCCTGGCTTGGCCAAAACCTGCCCCCGCTGCACGTCGTCCCGCTCGATCCCCCGCAAGAGACAACCCACGTTGTCCCCCGCCTGGCCTTCGTCCAACAGTTTCTTGAACATCTCCACACCGGTCACCGTCGTCTTGCGCGTCTCGGTCAGTCCGATGATCTCGATCTCTTCGCCCGTCTTCACGATCCCCCGGTCGATCCGCCCCGTCACCACCGTCCCCCGCCCCTTGATCCCGAAGACGTCTTCCACGTGCATCAGGAACGGCTTGTCCAACGCCCGCACCGGCGTCGGGATGTAGTTGTCCACCGCATCCATCAGCTCCCAGATGCACTTGTACTCCGGCGCCTCCGTGTCCGTCGAGGTCGACTCCAAAGCCTTCAAGGCCGAGCCCCGGATGATCGGGATGTCGTCCCCCGGAAACTCCTGGCTGGTCAACAGTTCGCGCAGTTCCAGCTCCACCAGCTCCAGCAGCTCCTCGTCTTCCATCATGTCCACTTTGTTCAGAAAGACCACCAGCGCCGGCACTTCCACCTGCCGCGCCAGGAGAATGTGTTCCCGCGTCTGCGGCATCGGCCCGTCCGGCGCCGCCACCACCAGGATCCCGCCGTCCATCTGGGCCGCGCCCGTGATCATGTTCTTGATGTAGTCCGCGTGCCCCGGGCAGTCCACGTGCGCGTAGTGGCGCTTCTCCGTCTCGTACTCCACGTGCGCGATCGCGATCGTAATGCCCCGCGCCCGCTCTTCCGGCGCGTTGTCGATCGAGTCGAACGCCCGGAACTGGGACCCGCCCTTCAACGCCAGCACTTTCGTGATCGCCGCCGTCAACGTCGTCTTCCCGTGGTCCACGTGCCCAATCGTCCCCACGTTTACGTGCGGCTTCGTCCTCTCAAATTTCGCCTTCGCCATCGGTGTTGCCTTTCCTTCCTGGAACTTTCGGGGGTTAGACCGCTGCCTGCTGCTTGGTCAGCTGGGCGGCGACGTTCTTGGGAACTTCTTCGTAGTGATCGAATTCCATGCTGTAACTGGCGCGGCCCTGGGAGAGCGAGCGCAAGTCGGTAGAGTAGCCGAACGTTTCGGCGAGGGGGACCATGGCGTGGACGATCTGGGTTTTGCCCATGGACTCGGTGCCCATGATGATCCCGCGGCGGCTGTTGATGTCGCCGACGACGGCTCCGAAGTAGTCCTCCGGGACGCGCACTTCGACTTTCATGATCGGTTCGAGGATGACGATGCCGGCTTTCCTGGCGGCTTCTTTGACGCCAATGGAGCCGGCATTCTTAAAGGCCATTTCGGATGAGTCAACGGCGTGGGTCTGGCCATCGAGGAGGCTGACCTTCACATCGAGCACGGGGTAACCGGCAAGGATGCCGCCCTGGAGCGCTTCCCTGGCGCCTTGCATGACGGGCCCGACGTATTCCTTCGGGACGGAGCCGCCAACGACCTTGTTCTCGAACTGGAAGCCCTGGCCGCGTTCAAGCGGTTCGATTTCCAGTTCGACCACGCCGTACTGGCCGCGGCCACCGGACTGGCGGACGAAGCGGCCTTCGGCGGTTGCTTTCCTGGTGATGGCTTCGCGGTAGCTCACCTGCGGGCGGCCGACGTTCGCGGCCACTTTGTGTTCGCGAAGCATGCGATCGACGATGACTTCGAGGTGGAGTTCGCCCATGCCCGAAATCAGGGTCTGGCCCGTTTCCTCATCGAAGGTCCAGTGGAAGGTGGGGTCTTCCTCGCTCATCTTCATGAGCGAATCGCCCATCTTGTCCTGGTCTTCTTTGCTCTTCGGTTCCAGGGCGACGCGGATGACCGGTTCAGGGAACTGGATGTTCTCGAGGATGACCGGGTGGTCCTGGCTGCAGAGGGTGTCGCCGGTGAACGTCTTCTTGAGGCCAACGGCGGCGGCGATTCCGCCGGCGTAGATCGCGTCGATCTCTTCGCGCTGGTTGGCGTGCATCATAAGGACGCGGCCAATGCGTTCGCGTTCGCCCTTGGTAGAGTTGTAGATGTTTTCGCCAGCCTTAAGGACGCCGCTGTAGACGCGGAAGTAGGCGAGTCGGCCGACATACGGGTCCGTTACGATCTTGAAGGCGATGGCGCTGAGCGGTTCTTCATCCGAAGGGTGACGCTCGACTTCGCCGCCATGTTTTGGGTCGGTGCCCTTCACGGCCGGGACATCCACGGGGCTGGGCAGGTAGTCCACCACGGCATCGAGCATGAGTTGGACGCCCTTGTTCTTGAGGGCGGAGCCGCAGAGGACCGGGCAGGCGAGGTTGGCGAGCGTGGCGCGGCGGATCGCCTTCTTGAGTTCGTGGGCCTTGATTTCGTGGCCTTCGAGGTAGCTGATGGCGACCTGGTCATCGACGTTGCCGATGCCCTCGACGAGCTTCTCTCTGGCGGCACGAGCGGCTTCGAGCATGTTGGCCGGGATTTCGCGCCGTTCGGGCTTGTCGCCTTTATCGCCGCCAAACCACCACCAGCACATCTCCACGAGGTCGATGCAGCCATCGAATTCGGACTCAACGCCCACAGGAATCTGGATGGGGATGGGGTTCGCACCAAGGCGGTCGATCATCATGTCGACCGTGCGCTGAAAGTCGGCGCCGATCCGGTCCATCTTGTTGACGAAGGCGATGCGCGGGACGCCGTAGCGGTCGGCCTGGCGCCAGACGGTTTCGGACTGGGGCTCGACGCCGGCGACGGAATCGAAACAAACAACGCCGCCATCGAGGACGCGGAGGCTGCGCTCGACTTCGGCGGTGAAATCGACGTGGCCGGGGGTGTCGATGATGTTGATGGAATGGTCGGCCCACTCGGCGGTGGTGGCGGCGGCGGTGATGGTAATGCCGCGCTCCCGCTCCTGCTCCATCCAGTCCATGGTGGCGCTGCCTTCGTGGACCTCGCCGATTTTGTAAGTCTTGCCGGTATAAAAGAGGACGCGTTCGGTCACGGTGGTCTTGCCCGCATCGATGTGGGCAATGATCCCGATGTTCCGGATGCGCTCGATTTCAACCTGGCGGGGCATGGTTCTCCTACAGCTCGTTTCGGGACCGGCGGCTTACCAGCGGTAATGGACGAAGGCGCGGTTCGCTTCGGCCATGCGGTGGGTGTCGTCGCGTTTCTTGATGGCGGAGCCGGTGTTGTTGGCGGCATCCAGGAGTTCGCTGGCGAGCTTTTCGCTCATGGAGCGGCCGCCGCGGCTGCGGGCCGAACCGAGGATCCAACGCATGGAGAGCGCAAGGCGGCGGTCCGGGCGGATTTCGATTGGCACCTGGTAAGTGGCGCCGCCGACGCGGCGAGGCTTCACTTCCAGGACCGGGGTAGTGTTGCGGATGGCCCGCTGGAAGACATCGAGCGGGTCGCGGCCGGTCTGACCCTGGATGCGGTCGAAGGCGCCGTAGACGACGCGCTCAGCGGTGCTCTTCTTGCCCCGGGTCATGAGTTTGTTGATCAATACCTGGACGTGCACGGTGTTGAAGCGGGCATCGGGCGGCGTTGGGCGCTTTTCAGGACGGTTTCGACGGGCCATCTCTCAGTTGCTCCGATTACTTCTTGCGGCCGCCGGCCTGGACGTTCTTGCGGGTGCCGTACTTGCTGCGGCCCTGCTTGCGGTTGTTCACGCCGGTCGCATCGAGCGCGCCGCGGACGATGTGGTAGCGGACGCCGGGAAGGTCCTTGACGCGCCCGCCACGGACGAGGACGACCGAGTGTTCCTGGAGGCTGTGGCCTTCGCCGGGAATGTAGGCGGTGACTTCGATGCCGTTGGTGAGGCGGACGCGGGCGACCTTGCGGAGGGCGGAGTTCGGCTTCTTGGGGGTCTGGGTGCGGACCTGAGTGCAGACGCCGCGCTTTTGCGGCGAGCCCTTACCAGTGGACTTGCGCAGGCGGCCGGTGTGCGAATTGAAGCTAAAGAGCAGCGCGGGAGCGCCCGACTTCTTGCTCTTCGGCGTGCGGCCCTTGCGGACCAACTGGTTGATGGTCGGCATTCCTGCTCCCCTGCTTTCAGCCTGAACTCGTTGGCGCGCCAACCAGGCGCGAAGAATGCGGCGGTTCGCCGTGGGCGTTTTTAGGCACGAAAACAGGCCGAAAAGCCTGTTCATGAACAGCGCCCCACTCCGTGTCCTGGGGAGGGGCCGTCTTCAAGCACTCAGCTTCGCGACCTGCACAACCATTTCAGATTGAACAGTCAATAAGCGCCGAACGAGAAGAGTACCATAAGGTGAAGCACAGTCAACAAGCGGCCAGATTCGGACGCCGCCGACAGCGCGCGCAATCGGCCCGGCTGGTAGATTCCGCGCGTGGACGGACTTTCGGGGGACGAGGCACGCGCAATCGCGGTGACGGCGCAGGGCCTGGGGCAGCGCCCGCGGCGGAATCCGCGGTTGGATGACCTGAAGGCCGTGGTCGACCGGCTCGGGTTGGTGCAGATCGATTCGGTGAATGTGCTGGCGCGGGCACACTACCTGCCCTTCTTTGCACGGTTGGGCCCGTACCGGCAGGAGCTGCTCGATGAGCTGGCGTACCGGGAACGGTACGTGTTCGAGCAGTGGGGTCACGAAGCTTCGTTCATCCCGACGGCCGACTACTCGCTGTTTCAGCACAGGATGGAGCGCGGGCACCGCTACTGGACGATCGAACGGCTGGCGGAAGGGCGGCGTGAGTACTTCGACGACGTGCTGGAGCAGGTTCGAGAGCGGGGAGCGGTCACGATTGGAAACATGGAGAACGCCGGCCGGCGCCAGGGCTGGTGGGGCTGGAGCCACGCGAAGATGGCGCTCGAATGGCACTTCGCGGTGGGAAACCTGGCGGTGCGGGAGCGGCGGAACTTCGCGCGGGTGTACGACCTGCCAGAGCGAGTGTTCCCGGAAGAGGTGCTGAGCACCCGAATGAGTGCCACCGACGCTCAGCGCGAGATGTTGCGAAGGGCGGCCGCCGCGCTCGGAGTCGGGACAGCTCGGGACCTGGCGGATTACTACCGGCTGAAGGCGGCTGAGGCGAAGCCGCGCCTCGCCGAGCTGATAGATGCGGGCGAGCTAGTTCCGGTGGCGGTGGAGGGTTGGAACGAGCCCGCGTACCTCTGGCCCGCCGCCGCCGATGAGCCGAGAGCGAGCGCCACGGCGCTGGTCAGCCCGTTCGACTCGCTCGTCTGGTTTCGACAGCGGACGGAGCGGCTGTTCGGCTTTCACTACCGGATCGAGATCTATACGCCGGAGGCGCAGCGCAAGTTCGGGTACTACGTGTTGCCGTTCCTTCATAACAACCGGCTCGTCGCGAGGGTGGACCTGAAGGCGAACCGACAGGCGAAGATGTTGGAGGTGAAGGCGGCGCACCTTGAACCGGGGGCGAAACAAGCGCCCACGGCGCGGGCCCTCGCGAAGGAGCTGCGGTTGATGCAGCGCTGGCTCGGACTGGAGCGGATGTCCATCGCGGAGAAGGGCGACCTGGCGCCGGCTTTGCGGGCTGCTGCGGCGCCCGGCGAGGGCGCGTGACAGGTAGCGGACCGGTTGCACCCAATCGCTACTGAACCGTCCGGGGCGTTGCCCTTGGGCGGCCGATGGTACTGCCGTTAGTTGTTGTAGGCGGCCTCCTGACCAAAGGGCGCCAGGCGACATTGTCCTCCCCGTCGCATTGGAGGCGCCGTCCGGCAACGGGCGGCGTCTCCACCCCCACAAAGCAAAGAGCGCAGAGCGAAGAGGGCGGATTTCCGTAGACGAGTTCCCTGCTAGGATACGAGCGGTGGTGGACCGGCTCTCGAGCAAGGAGCGCCTGTGACGCAGGAAGAATATTCGGCCGTCTGCCCTTACCTCGGGCTCGCGGACGACGCGGATTCGCATGCCACGTACCCGACCGAGGCGCACCGCTGCTATCGCCTCCCCAATCCGACGCGGATAGCGACGCCACACCAGGAGACGTACTGCCTGGGGGCGAACCATGTGAGCTGCCCGGTGTACCTGGGCGAAGGCGTGCCCAAAGCGGCCCCCGCGCCGGCCGCAGCATCCGTTGCAGCCATTCGGCCGGAAGCTGAGCCGCAGACCGTGCGTGGCCCGCGCCCCGGCCAGGCGCCGCAGCGGCGGTTCGGCGAGAGCGGCCAGCCATCGGCACCAAGGCAACGGCGTCCCCAGGCGGCGGGGCCCATTGGCCCACGGCCACGCCGGGGCGGCGTGAGCATGCCGGTGGCGACGATCGCGCTGTTCGCCCTGGCGATCATCGTGATCGCGCTGGCGTTCGCGATTCAGCAGCTCGTGGGCGGCGGCGGGAGCGACACACCCTCGCCGGCGGACGTGACCGGCACGAACGTTGCGAATAAGCAGACCGCCACGGCGAGGGCCGGCGGGAGCCAGCCGACGCAGCCGGCGAGCAGCACGACGCCCGCGCCGGGCGGGTCACAAACGGTGGTTCCGGGCGGGTCGGTGACCCCGGGGCGGACGGGCACGGCGCAGGCAACGACGCCTGGCGGAACTCCCGGCGCCAAGACCTATACGGTGAAGGCCGGCGACAACTGCGGGAAGATCGCGGAGCAGTTCGGCGTCACGGCGGCGGCCCTTATCGCGGCGAACACCGACGTGAACGCAGAGTGCACGAACTTGAAGGAAGGCCAGGTCCTCAAGATTCCCTAGCGGGTGAGGACTGGTTCTCGGCGTGGTGTTCGCTGACCCAGGCTGCGCGGGCATCCCAGCTGGTGGAGTGGGTGATCCACTCGTGCGTGCGCTCTTCGACCCACTTCCAGTCGGACCAACAGAGGAGGGCGAGGTCGAGGTCGCGGCGGGCAAGCTGGCGGATCAGTTTCATCACCGGCGCACGTTTTCGCTTGCGCTCTTCGACCTTGTCGGCGAGCAGGATGACTTTGGCGATTATCGGCATGGCCGTATGGCCGAGGGTGTGATCGCGGACGGC
>JBGOVF010000178.1:0-5647 GCA_041477975.1 Tepidiformaceae bacterium | reverse complement strand
GTCCGCGCTTAGCGGCGCCGTTGCCCGGCGGGGCCTGCGCCCGGTAAAGCCGGCTATTTTGGCGGTTTTTGGCGGTTTTTTCTCCGTAATTCCCGGGTAGTGGTTACGACCGCCGGGCCTCAGGGAAATCCCTGATTCGCGACGGATAGCCCGGACGCGAGTATTCGAAAGCCGACCGGCCGTGGTGACGGTGAGATCACCGCCGTTCCAGGCCGAAACCAGGGATTGAAGGACAGAGAAACATGGCGACCACGAGACTCGTAGAACGATTGAACGTTACCCCCGCCGACCAGTCACTTCGACTGCGCTGGGTGGCGCTCGGCGACCGCGATGCGCAGCTAATCCGGGCGGCGGCCCCGATCCTCACGCCCCACGCGGACGACATCGTCCGCAAGTTCTATGACCATTCAGCGACCTTCCCAGAATGGACGGCCAAGGTCGCGGAATCCAGGTCGCAGCGCAGCATCCTGGAGGGTGCTCAGAAAGCCTACTTCCTGCGTCTCCTCGAAGGACGGTTTGACGCGGACTACTTCGAGCACCGCCTCAGCGTTGGCGCCGCGCACGCGCGCTTGAATGTCGAGCCCCGCTGGAACGTCGGCAACTACGCCACGTACAGCGAACTCGTTTTTCCGCTGCTCGCCGCCCGCCTGAAGGGCAAGGACCTCGTCGATACGATCGTGGCGTTCAACAAGATCTTCCTGCTGGATGCGACGCTCGCCGTCGAGACGTACATCAGCGAAGGCGTGCTGGAGAAACTCGTCGATATCCACGACACCCTCGGCGCGCCGTTGCGCGACCTGGGCGAGAGCGTTTCGCAGGTCGACGCTGCGTCTCGGGAGATTGCGAACGCGATCCAGGAGATCGCACGGGGGGCCAGTTCCCAGACGTCATCGATGACCGAGGTCAACTCCGAGATGCGGGAGGTTAGTCGCGCCAGCTCCGACGTGGAGCAGGGAGCGACGAGCCAGGTGGCGGGGGCGAAGTCGGCCGCCGGGTCCACAGCAGAGGTCCAGGATGCATTGCGGCGAGTGTCCGCGGCGTCGTCCGAGGCGGCGGCGAAGGGTTCGCTTTCACTGGCCGCAGCGGCCGACGGACGCTCGGCGGTCGGGCAGACAGTGGATGCGATGGCGACGATTCGCGCCACCGCCACGCGAACATCGGAGCAGATCCGGGAACTCGGCGAACAGGGAGCGAAGATCGGCGACATCGTGAAGGTGATCGACGAGATTGCGGCACAGACGAACCTGCTCGCCCTCAACGCGGCAATCGAGGCTGCTCGCGCTGGCGAGCAGGGTCGTGGGTTCGCCGTCGTGGCGGAGAACGTTCGCTCCCTTGCGGAGAGGACGGCAGTCGCGACGAAGGAGATAGCAGGGCTTATCGCCGGGGTCCAGTCTGGCACGGAAAAAGCGGTGAAGGCCATGGATCAGAGCATTGCTGACGTCGAGACCGGCGCCGCTCGTGCGGAAGCGGCGGGCACGGCCCTCACGAAGATCGTAGAAAGCGTGACCGAAGTCAACGCCGAGATCAGCCAGATCGCGACCGCCACAGCGAGCGCGGAAGCGTCCGGCTCGAACCTGTCAGGGAGCCTGAAGGAGCTCGAAACCCTGGCCGAGCGCTCGGCCGAACTGGCAACGCAGATGAGCGGTGCCAGCGGGCGCGTCCTGGGTTCGATGTCCGATGCCAGCTCCGTGGCCGAGGAGTCGGCAGCGGCGAGCGAGCAAGTCTCGGCCTCGGTCGAGGAGGTATCCGCGCAGATCAGCGAAATTGCCCGCCAGGCGCAGCAGCTCAGCACCACGACAACGGAACTGGCGAACTTCATCGCCCGCTTCGGAAGCCTTGCCCATAACTCCGCGGGCGAGACGTTCCGGCTCTCTGAGAAAAAAGCGGCCTAGGAACCGGCTCCGGCCCATGCAGCGGCGTGCCACGGCACGCCGCTGCATGCCCAGTTACGCGTGGGTTCGAAAGGAGCACGCTCGTGACCGTCACCTCACAATCGCTGTCGCTGACGCCCGTACAGCTTCGCACTGCCGCGAAGGCGGTCGTGAAAGTAGCAACCGGCTGGCCGGTGAAACCGGTCTCCAACGTCGCCGGTGGCGCCCCGGCCTGCGACGACCTCTCCCAGCCCGCCAGCTGTCGCGCGGAAAGAAGCGACCGTGAGGCCGCCGGCGCCACCACCCGAGATTCGGCCGGGCTGATCCGATGAAGTCGCCAGAGTGCGGCAGGGGCGCCGAACCAACGCCAAACGACCCGCGCACGGGCCGCGCCGAACCGGTCTCGTGGGAGCAGGCTATCGTCGCGCACTCCGTCGATGCGATCCTGCTGGTAGATACCGGAGGGTGTATCCAGGCCTTCAACCGCGCCGCTGAGACCATCTTCCGTTGTCCGGCGGCGGAGGCCATAGGAACGAGCATCAGCAGGTTCATTCCCGTGCAGTTTCGGGCGGACCATGGGAGCCGCATCGCACCGTTCGCGGCGGGTGGTCACGCCATCGAGATGGCGGCCCGCCAACCTGTGCCGGCGCTTCGAGCCGACGGTGAAGAGTTCTTCGCCGACATCTCACTCGTCCCGGTCCAGGCCACAGCCGGCTCCGGCGTAGCCTGTATCCTTCGCGACGTCACGCACCGGTTGCGCGCCGAAGCCCTCGCACTCCAGTCGGAGAAGCTTGAATCGCTCCGAATTCTTTCCGCCGGCCTCGCGCACGACTTCAACAACATCCTCGCGGTCATTATCGGTAACGCCGATCTGGCGGTGTCAGAATCCGCGACAGCCTCGTCTCGTGCGGCGATCGAGGACATTCGCGAGGCAGCGGCGCGCGCCGCGGAGCTGGTCCGCCAGATGCTCTCATTTGCAGGACACTCCGCTGTCCCTGCCGACGCGGTTGACCTCAACTCGCTGATCGGCGACGTGATGCGTCTGCTACGCCAGGCCGTTCCGGCCGAGCTGAAGATCGCCCTGAGCCTCTCACCAGACCTCCCGCGATTGCGCTGTGACCCCATAGGCCTACGCCGCGTGATCATGAACCTGGTGATCAACGCCAGGGATGCAATTGGCGACCATGCCGGTGCGGTCGTTCTTTCCACCTCGGAGGTGTGGCTGAATCGGTATCTGTTGCGCACTTCGTTGGGCGCACCGGAGGCAGCTCCGGGCAATTACGTTTGTCTTGAAGTCGCCGACGATGGCCCGGGCATGGATTCCGCCACCAGGAGCCGGATATTCGACCCGTTCTTTACCACGAAATTCGCCGGGCGGGGTCTTGGACTTTCCTCAACCCTCGGCATCGTCCGCTCAGAGGGTGGTGCTATCCGCGTCTCGTCCAGGGTCGGCAAAGGCACAAGGTTTCGAATCTATCTCCCGGTCAACGCGCAACCGGGCGGCCCGCCGGGGCGATCGGTTGCGCGGTCCCGGCCGCGGCAAGGGATCGCCCCCGCCGCCACCGCGGAGAACGGGCACACTCCATCGGCCAGCTCATCTGGATTCTCAGCAGGATCCCGGCCGCTGCAAAGTGGCTTTAGCGGCGAGACGGGGCACTGACGGACGGTTCCGGCTCAATCGTGGATGAGATGCGGAAGACGCAGGCGGGCGCTCCGGTGCTTTGCCGGGCCGAGAATTGGACGTTACTTCCTGCGAAGAGCCTCCTCCACCACTCCAGTTCTGCGTCACAGATACCGTGGTGGACCCGGGCGACCTCCAGGACGGCACAGTGATGGACGACAAACTCCGTGGAGGACCCGCCCGCACCGTCGCTGCTCGCAATATGGCCGTACCGTTGCATGAACTGCAGCGCGAACTGGCAGCGGGCTCGAAAGCTCGTATCCGCCAGTGCCACGCGTCCAATCTCGGGTGGCGTGAACCAGGCCGGCAGTCCCTCCCAGACACGCTCATATGCGCCCGGGTTTTGCTCTTTCAGCACGTCCAGGACCGCGAGGAGCGTGAAGACCTCGCCCCGCGGGAAGAGCGTCGTCCCCTCGTCCGTAAGCCGGTAGACTCTGGTCGGTCGGCCAACCTGTCCGTCGCGTCGCGGGCGGCTTTCTATGAGACCACGACCGCTGAGGCTTTGGAGTTGCCCCCGGCAAGCAGGAGCACTCAAAAAGCAGCGCCCTGCGAGTTGTTCGACTTCTGCTTCGCCAAGAACGCAGATCGATTCCACGAGGAGGCGCTGCGTTTCCGGGAGCGTTTCTAGCGCCGGAGTGGGACGCCGCGGTTTCAACGCTTTCGAGCCTAGACCGGTGTCTCCGAAATAACAAATCGCGCCACCCACCCCGTGGTGCCGCACGAATCTGGCGAGTCTGCCTCGTACTCAAATCCCGCGCGCCTTTCACAGTCGTCGGCGCATCGCGGACCCTCGCCAACCCGCCAGTCCAAACATCCGGAATCGGCACACTCTGTCGCGAGCCGCGCCCACCGTATGGCCCAAACTGCCGATAGTAGAGGAATACCCGCACTCCCGGAGGCTGCCCCGTGTCCACGCTCCCGCGCCGCCAAAACGGCGTTTTTCTGACAATCGGTTTGGCCGCCGTTGGCGCGCTCGTCGCAGCGGTCGTCCTCTTCGCCTCAAGCAAGGCGAGCGAAGTGGATCTGACCACGGCGAAGCTCGTCCCGGCCGATGCCGGCGTATACGTCGCGCTGAACACGGACCTCTCGTCCAGCCAGTGGGTGGCCACGTTCAGGCTGCTGGAGAAGCTGGGCGTTGACGACCCCGAGGGGCAGTTGAAAGACGGCGCGCAATCGGGCGCGGTGAACTGGGAGAACGATGTCGCGCCGTTCCTCGGCGGCAACGCGGCGTTCTACGTGCGCGGCGTCAGCATCACGGATATCTCGGCCCAGGGCGCTGCGATCCTTCGTTGCAAGGATTCGAAGCGCGCGCTGGAGGTGCTGAAGGAGCAGGCGGGCGGTGGCACCGAGGGCAGCTACGCCGGAGTGACATTCACCGAACTCGACCTTGGAGGCGGATACGCGGCACGCATCGATGACCACCTGGTCATCGCCTTCGACGAGGAGAGCCTCCACGACGTAATCGACGTGCACAACGGCAAGAAGGCTTCGCTCGCGAGCGTGAGCGACTTCAAGGCGCTGCGCGACGAACTGACCGGCAACTTCCTCGCGTTCGTCTACGTGAGCACGCAACAACTGGGCGGCGACTTCTTCCTGACCGACCCGGCCGTGCGCGCTGCCATCGAAGGGAGCGACACGCAGGACCTTGCATTCAAGCCGGCGGCATGGGTGATCGGGGCGAAGAGCGGCGCGTTCGAATTTCAGGCGGCATCGGTCGGCAAAAGCGGGGCGGTGGGACCGATGCTGGCGCCGCGCGAATCGCAGTTCGCGAAGCTGGTGCCTGGCGACGCGGCAATCTTCTTCAGCACAACCGGTGTGGCCCAGACCTGGGACGGAGCCGTTTCGAGTGGCCGGGCGAAGATCGACGCCGCAATTCGCGACAGCACCGAGTACAAGAACCTTGATGACGCGCTCAAAGCAGCAGGCAAGGAAGTCGGGCTCTCCAGCGTGGAAGACCTTATCCAACTGATGAAGGGCGAGACGGCGGTGGCCGGCTGGTTCCCCGATGGAGACTCGAACAACCCGGAGTTCGCCTTCCTTTCGGAAGTTGACGCTGCGACGGCCGGGCCTGTGTTCGATAAGGTGGCAAGAGCTT
>JBGOVF010000457.1:0-2974 GCA_041477975.1 Tepidiformaceae bacterium | reverse complement strand
CTGCGTGAGCGCGTTCGTCACCTGCTGGTGCGGCGAATACACCGCCATCGCCACACCCAGCCCCGCCATCGAGAACACCGAGAGCAGCATCACGACAACGAACATTGGGTTGACCGAGAGGTCGAGTCCGTAGTGCCACGCCCCGAACAACAGCGTGAACGCGACCCCCGGCAGCGCCAGCAGCCCGACGAACGTCACGAGCGCGAGCAAGTACGCCTCGCGGCTGATAGGCAGCGTGAGCATGTATTCCAGCCGGCCCTCGGCTTTTCGTTGCGAAAGCATCTGCGGGAGCATCACCAGGCCAATCGTCACGAACGACTGCGTGGCGGCGCCGGTCGTCAGGAACGTCGCGCTCGTCGTCGAGATGTCCGGGATGAGATAGCCGAAGCCGAGCACGAGGCCAAGCGCGAGAGCCAACTGGATCAGCGAAATGATCAAGATGTCCCCGCGCGCGTAGCGCATCTCCATCGAGACAAGGTCCAGGTACTGGCGCACGAGCCTCATGACACGGCCTCCAATTCTCGCGCGGGCCCAACGGCCGCCGCGTAGATGTCATCGAGCGAGGGCGGCCCGATCCGGAAGTCGAGCAACGAGCCATCTGCGCGCAGTGCGGCAAGCCATGCGCTGACCGGCGCAAGGTCCCGCTGTTCGAACACGTAGAAGCCATCGCGCGATTCGGCGCTCAACGCGGGGTGCGGCACGACGGCGCGGCTGAGCGTGAGCTCGAGCCGCAGCTTGTCCGTCACGAGCGACCGCAGCCCGGCCGGGCTGCCTTCGCGCACGATGCGCCCGCCGTCGATGATCGCCAGCCGGTCGATGACGCGTTCGGCTTCGGCCAGGTTGTGGGTGACGAGCAGCACCGTCGCCCCCGCGCCGCCCAACTCATCGATCGTGTCCCAGAGGAGTTGACGGCGGATGGGGTCGATATCGTTCGTCGGTTCGTCGAGCACGAGGATGCGGGCGTTGCTGACGATGGCGGCCGCGAACCCGGCGAGGCGGCGCACGCCACCCGAGGCCGCGTGCATGGTCGTGCTCCGGAACGGCGCAAGGTCGAGCCGTGCGATCAACTCTTCGGTGCGCTGGCGGGCAGCCTCCTTCGGCTGCCCGCGCAGCTTTGCCGAAAGGTAGATGATCTCATCGACGTGCAGCGACTGGAGGTCGAACGCCCCCTGGGGGAGAAAGCCAATGCTCCGCCGCGCGTACCCGGGGTCCGCAACCACATCCACGCCGTCGACGTGGATCGTGCCCGAAGTCGGCTTGAGCACACCCAGGATCTGGCGCACCAGCGTTGTCTTCCCCGCGCCGTTTGGTCCGAGCAGGCCGTAGATCTCGCCCGGTTCGAGCTGGAGTGAAATCCCGTCGTTAGCGACCGTGCCGTTACGGAAGCGCTTGGTCAGGGCGGCGACATCGAGGACGGCCATGGCTACCAGCCCGTCGCTTCGGGAGCGGTACGCCGGAGGAGGTCGGCGAGGGTGTAGACGGCGCGTTCGAGCGCGAAGAACCCCGGCGCATCTTCTTCCAGCCGGCGAAGCCCTGCTAACGTCGCCGCCCCCAGCACCGCGAGCCCTTCGAGGTCGAGAGCGGCGTTGAGTTCGCCGTAGCGCACGGCGGACTTCGCCGCGCCGAAGACGGCGCTGACCGTTTCGCGGGCGCTGCCGAGGGCGCTGCGGGGCTCGATGCCGCAGGTACGGATAGCCTTCAGGCCTTCTTCGAGAATGGATGCAAGTGGAGAGATGACTTCCGGCACTTCTCACCTCCGATGACCGAGAGATTAACATGCACATGAAGAAAATCAATAGTGTTTTTAAGAAACTCTCGCGATGTTCGCAGATAACGTCGAAACACCGCGCGTCTGAGTCTGGTACGCTCCCGCGGTGAACCGCGAAGCGGAGATCTACCTGGGCTTCATCAGCCACTCGCTGGAACGCGTGGTCGCGACGCTCGACGGGCTGGACGACACCGCGCTCGCCTGGCGGCCCGCCGCGGAGGACGCGAACTGCCTTCTCGCCATCGCCTCGCATGCCCTGGCCAACGCCGAGGACAATGTGCTCGGCGCCGTCTGCGGCGAGCCGGTGCAACGCGAGCGCGCCGGGGAGTTCGTCGCCTCCGGCGTAACGGCGGAGCAGGTTCGCGAGCGCTGGGAGGCACTCCACGGACGCATGTCAGCCGCAATGGGCCGGCTCAAGGCGCGAGACCTCAGCGCAGAGCTGGAGCACCCGCGCCGTGGCCGCCTCACGGGGCGCGAGGTCCTCATCGTCGCCGCCCGCCACGCAGCCGAACACCAGGGCGAGGCCGAGCTGACGCGCCACCTGCTGGAGGCGGTACCGTCGCGCGCCTCGCGCGCCTGAACGGCACGACTTTTGGACCCTGAATCCCTGCGGAGGTCGAAACACATGGCGACATCAATGCCCGAGGGCTACCACACAATCACCCCGCGCATCTTCGCGAAGGACGCCGACGGCCTCGGCGCCTTCCTCAAGTTCGTGTTCGGCGCGGGCGGGGAGTTCCGAAGAGACGCGCCGTCGGAGATCCGCATCGGCGATTCAGTAGTGATGGTGAGCGGCGCCGAACAGCGCGCGCCCATGCCCGCCTGCCTCTACGTCTACGTCTACGTCGAGGACGTGCACGCCACCGAGCGGCGAGCACTCGAGTCCGGCGCGGAATCGCTCGAAGACCCGCGCGACACGCCCTACGGCGACCGCCGCGCGATGATCAGGGACTCGTGGGACAACATCTGGCAGATCGCCACCCGGAAGTCGTGAATCGCTAGGCTTCAATGCCCGCGGCGACGCCGATCACCTGGATTTCGTCGCCGAGAGCGATGGTTCCCGATTCGATCACTGCCACACGCAGGCCGCCGTAACCCTCCAGCTCGCGGAAGAGCCCCGGCCGGTTGAGCCCTTCGATGTACTTGCACGGCGCGCAGCCGCGCATCCCGCGCAACGTCGCCGTGCCAATCGTGAAGTCCAGCCCG